>JANQMK010000391.1 GCA_028280085.1 Pseudomonadales bacterium | reverse complement strand
TTGACGGTAGTAAGATGACAGCGAGTGAAAGTAAACGGGCGAGTATTATTATCCCCACGCTAAATGAAGCAAAATGCATTACCGAAACGCTATTGCCGTTACAGCCGTTGCGGCAGAAAAATATTGAGATTATTTTATCCGATGGCGGTAGTGTAGATGATACGGTTTTGTTAGCTAGCCCTTTAGTAGATGAAGTTGTTACGGCGCCAGCTGGTCGTGCCTCACAAATGAACTATGGTGCTGTGCGAGCAGTAGGAGAACTTCTCCTGTTTTTACATGCAGATACCCAATTACCTCCGCTTGCTGACCCAGTAATCGATCAGTTGCTAACAGGTGATATTAAATGGGGTTTCTTCGCAGTGCGTTTGAGTGGTCGTTTACGATTATTGCGTATGGTGGAATGGTTTATGAATTGGCGTTCCAGTACTTTTGGTACCGGAACAGGTGATCAAGTGTTATTTGTACGCCGTGATCTATTTGAACAAGAAGGTGGCTATGATGACATAGCGTTGATGGAGGACATTGCGTTTTGTAATCGTTTTAGAAATCTGTCTAAGCCCTATATTGTCAAACAAGCCGTAGTGACATCGAGTCGACGTTGGGAAGAACAAGGGCTTTGGAAAACAATATGGTTGATGTGGCGTTTGCGTTTTGCCTATTATTGCGGAGTCGATCCCAATGTCTTGGTGCGCGACTATTATCGACAATGAGAGACCATTATCAATGGTTGCTAGCGTTGATCGCTACGAAAGTTGACAGGTATTAAATAGGCGTTAAGTAAGTGTTAAATCGGTATTAAAGTTGATGGGTATTAGGGGTTATGAGTGACGGCGTCGATAGGACAAAAGTCGTTATTGCACAGTTTGCTAAAGAGCCGATCCTTGGTGAGGTTAAAACGCGCATGGCCCCCCGTCTTAACCTTATCCAGGCACTATCACTGCATAAATCATTGGTTAGCTATACTGTACAGCAGATCGCGGATTTTCCCCTGGCGACGTTAGAATTGTGGGTAGGTTCTAATGGTCGTCACGAGTTTTTTCAGTCGCTGTCAACTAATACCAATATCGCCATTTATGAGCAGCATGGCGATAGTTTAGGAGATAAGATGTACTTTGCCGCGGTGGAATGTCTGCAAAGGGCTGAAGCGGTTATTATCATTGGTAGTGATTGTCCTTTTATCAGTAAAACAGTGTTAACGACAGCTATTCACACTTTGCTTGCCGGCGTTCCGGTTGTGATTAACCCCGCCTTTGATGGAGGTTATGTCCTAATTGGCTTTACTAAAGTGGCCCCCGAAGTCTTTGCCGGTGTGCAGTGGGGTAGCGAAACAGTGCTGCAGCAAACCCGAGACAACATGACTCAACTGGGCTGGCGGTGGCATGAGCTTGATACTTTAAGCGATATCGATCGTCCAACAGACCTGCAGCTACTGCCTGCCGATTTTCAGTTTTAAGTCAGTCGGTATTTTTTTGAATTTATATTTTCAATTACGCCTGAACAATGGGAGCTGAACTGGTGTTACTGCGATGGTTCGAACGTCCCATTTGGTCATACAAATCCAGGGAGTCCGGTTGCCCTCGGATAATATTTAGCAGTTTTTGCACGGTTTGTTTAGTGCGATTAACGATTTTACCGTTTACCTGATTCAGATTGTAAGAACGTCTAGCTACTTTTTCTAATACTTGCCATGCTTCAATTATGTGATCTTGGCCGTCTTCGGCTAGCGTATCAATCAGGTTGCGCCAACCTTCGCTGTTATTGTCAAAACCGTGGCAGGCAAGTAGTTCAATGCGCTGTCTGGCAAGTTGCTCGAGTTCACCAATCTTTTTGGCTTTTTTAATCACACACTGATTTAATGCTTCAGTATCCCTGATGCAAAGTGCGTGCTTTTCTTGTTGGAGGAGATTAATAAGGGCAAGAGTGGTTTCTGTCTCTTTTTTGATGAGACATGTCACATCGTCTACGAGCGTAGAGCTTTTCATGTAGGCCTCCGTTTTTGGTTAACGCAACGGAGTTCCCTGTATAGCGGAAAATAATTGCCGTTACGTTATTTCATAAATAGCTCTTCGTAATCAAGCAATTTTTCGGCCACTCTTTCGTAATTAATGGGATATTCGCCGCGAGCAATTGCTGCTTTGATCTCATCAACACGCTTCTGATTAACCGTACTTTGCTTGATGATTTTATCTTCCAAGCCTTTTATAGCCTTGGCTTGGCTGCTAAGGACAACAGTATCTTCCTTGGCGCCGGATTTTTCAGGTGCAGGGGGAATCGGTTGTTGGTTGTTTGCAACGTGCCGGTTACTCTGCCCCTGTGCATCGCTTGAGCGATGGGTATTCACGTTGTTTTTGGGGTCGATAACCATGGTGGTTTCCTATTTTGTTTAGATGTCATGGGATTATAGTATCCCTCGAACCTTGTATCGACCGGCAAATAAAAAACTTTAGCTGCGTTTAGCTATTTTTTTAAAAAATTATCCAAATTTTCTAGTTATTACTAAAGTAACATATCCACTGATCTATTATAGATTCTATCTATAATACCACCTCTACTTGGCCAGGGCCGGCAATGATACCTTTTACTACTTTATTAGATTGCTTGTTACGAACTCGTATTTGCTCGCCTGTTGAGCCGTCCATAAGTGCCTCTCCAGGTATTTTGACTGAGATTCCCAAGGTCTCTGCCCTTAAGATGACCTCGTCACCAGCGAGTACTGTTTTGGGTGGCTGCAGCTGGCGCAGAAACAGTTTTCTACCCGCAGGAATTATATATTTTGCTCTATTGCCAATAACTTGAGACAACATAGTGATCTGCTGAGGGCTAATCGTTTTAGTATTAACCTCTCGCCATTCTACTATTTCAGCTGTGATAATCTGTCCTTTATTGACAGTTTTCGCGGCGTACGCCACCTTGTCGTAGGCGATCAAGTCAAATGGCAGTGTTAATTGCCAAGGGTTGTATGATTCACAGATAATTTGTAGTGCATTGCGACCAAGCTTCAATCTAGTATCATTTAAACCTCTGCCAGCCAGTTGAAATTCGATAGGTCCAAAGCAGTCCAGTGATTTTTCGGGAATAGTTTTAATATTCAAGCTTGTACGAGAATAGGTATCTGCCAGTAGCGATTGTGTTTGAATATAGTGTTCTAAATATTGTAATGCATGCTCTTTTATTTTGGAGGGAGTTAGGGGTTGATTGAATTGAATACCTAACTGAAAAGGAATAGGGAGGGTCCAGGTCTCCAACCCAGAGCAGCTAAAAATAATGTTTATGCTGCCATGCTGTAAAAATTTTTCTTTTAATCGCATTTTGATTAGTTCGCTACAGCTTCTGGGCAGCGCTCTATCTTGTCGAAAATTCTCAGCTAAGGTTATGTCGTAACTGGCGATATTAGTATTTGGTATTGACATGACGGGTTGCAAGTGACTAGCAACTAATGTTTTAGCTCGTGTAATAAGGCTAGCGATTGTGAGCTTGTCGCGGGCTGGCAGCTTAATAAAAACAGGAACATAAAGGCTCCAGCTGGTTGGAGAGCTACAACTTACCCTAGCAAGCTGACGGGTTTTATTGGCGGGTATTGTGATATTAGAAACCGTCAATTTGTTGTCGCAAGGCTTTAGATTTAGTGCAACATTAATATCAGATAACAATATCTCGGCGTTTTGATAACGTTGTCGTTCTTCCTTTGTTGTTAGAGTCTCGATAGTATTAAGTATATGTTGAGTGACACTTTGCTTTATTGCATCGCTAGTGGATTCTGCCCATGTTTCAGAAATACTTAGTATAAAACAAAGACCTAATAAAATAGATAAAACACTACGAACAATCATTATCTTGTCCTATGCTCTAATTATGAGCCTAGTATTATTGATACGGTAGCAGCTTTAAGCTAAATACTGGCTTGATGTTGATCGCTACCAAGAGTGAGTCAAAAACACTAATTTGCTAACATCCTTGTAAGACTGCAAACATTGTGCCGTGCCATTGATATAATATTAGATGCAAGAAAAGATGTGTTAGTGACAAGTAAATAGGCATTGCTGAGCAATAGATACAAGCCTCAGCATCCTATATTGGGAGAAGTGAATGGCTGGTGTTTTAGGTGGTATGAATCCACGCACACAGCATGTTGGTCAGAACCGTTTAGAGTTGCTGTTGTTTCATCTTGGAACAGAGCAGACATACGGTATCAATGTATTTAAAGTCAAAGAAGTTCTACAGTGTCCCAAATTAACGTTAATCCCTAAGCGCAATCGAATTGTTCGCGGTGTTGCCCATATTAGAGGCGGCACAATACCTATCATGGATTTAGAGCTAGCGACCAGCAATAATGAGTTGGATGATATTGATGACTGTTATGTCATTATTACCGAGTATAATATGACGACTCAAGGATTTTTGGTACGCTCGGTCGAAAAGATTGTCAACTTATACTGGGAGGATGTGCACCCGCCTCCACAAGGCTCGGGTAAAGATAATTATTTATCAGCTGTCACCGAAGTCGACAACCGATTAGTAGAAATCATAGATGTTGAAAAGGTATTAGCAAAAATACTGCCGCAATTTGAAAAAATTGATGAAAGTGTCTTAGACGATGAGGCCTTGGCTGAGGCCTCAGCCCATCGTATTTTAGTAGTCGATGATTCTTCCATAGCCCGTAAACAAGTCAAACGCTGCGTAGACGCAATTGGCTGTGAAACTGTAATCTTTAACAATGCAAAACAAGCGTTGCAAAACTTGGAAGAGCTGGTTGCGCAAGGTATTGAACCCTCTGAACATTATCTATTGATGATTTGTGACGTAGAGATGCCGGAAATGGACGGCTATTCGTTGACAGAGGTCATTCGCGATAAACCGGAATTTGCCAAACTATATATTTTGCTTCATACGTCATTGAGCGGGAAGTTTAATGCATCAATGGTCAAGAAGGTGGGTGCAGATAGCTTCTTGTCGAAATTCACTCCAGATGGCCTAGCTAAATGCATTATAGATAGAATTAAATTTAAGCGTAATTCAGGATGATACGATTGAGTATGTTTAGTCGAGAGCGAAGTAGGAACTTAATTTGCACGCTTTGAAGGGGCATAACGGAATCAGCCAAGCCGACTATGATGAGTTTCGAGCCTATTTGCAAGAGGTCTGCGGCATTGTGCTGGGAGATAATAAACAGTACCTAGTCTGTAGCCGCCTTAGTCATTTGTTGGCAGAAACTGGGCTGGAAACGGTGTCTGCATTAGTGCGTGAAGCGCAACGCATGGGGTTGAAAGATCAAATTGTCGATGCGATGACGACAAACGAAACTCTGTGGTTTCGCGATACCTATCCATTTACTTATTTGCGCGATAATATGCTGCCAGAATGGCGAGATAACAGCAAAACAAAAGTACGTATTTGGTCTGCTGCGTGCTCTTCCGGGCAAGAGCCCTATTCATTGAGTATTTCTGTTGAGGAATGTAAACGGCGCTATGGTTTGACACCTTCGGTAGAGATTGTCGCAACAGATGTGTCATCGACTATGTTGAATCGTGCGCGCCGCGGTGAGTATGAACGAATGGCACTGGGTCGAGGCTTATCAAATGACCGCTTGCAGACTTGGTTTGAGCCACAGCAGAATGACTGCTGGACGGTAAAACCGGCTATTAAAAGTCGTGTTACTTTTCGGACGCTCAATCTGCTCGAGAACTACATTTCGCTCGGTAAGTTTGATGCGATTTACTGCCGTAATGTGCTGATCTACTTTTCTGTTGAACTTAAAACAGAAATCTTGGATAAAATGTACCATAGTTTAAAGCCCGGTGGTTATCTATTCCTTGGCGCTTCCGAAGGACTCAACCACATGGCAGACCATTATGAGATGATCCATAGTAATCCAGGTATTATCTACAAAGCTAAATAGTTGAACTAAATTAATTCAGCTGATCAAATCAGCTTGCCAGCATACTTTCCCCGCTAGCGGATAGTGATTATCTTTCCTGTATCTAAGTTCTACATTGCCGATCATGCAGACCCTAATTGCTTGCCGCAATAAATGATGTTACATATTATTGGCGGAATAGCGTTGCCTCCTGCGTTCTGCATTCTTTTATCTGAATAAAAAAAACCAATAAAAATAATGAGTTAAAAACACTGGTTATTTGGCACAGTCCTTGCTCAACTATCTACAACGTAAATTTTTTGAATGATTTGTCGCATTTATAGCAAGCGCGATAACCATTATTGTAACGAGACAACAACAGTAAGAGAGCCTTGTATGGGGATTAGTTTTGATAAAGCCTTAGGCATGTTTGAGCATACCTTGCAATTGCGTTCAAAGCGAGCGGAAGTATTGGCCCAGAACATCGCAAACAATGAGACACCGGGCTTTCTTGCGCGTGATATGGATTTTTCTGTCGCCTTAAAAAACCGCATGAACGAAAAGCAAGTTGGATTTAATATGGCGCGTACCCATAGTCGTCATATCGATAAAGAGCTAACGCGTGGCATGCACAGCGAGATTAAGTACAAAGTTCCCCATGAGCCAACCATTGATGGTAATACCGTGGATGAGCATAGAGAGAAGGTGGCATTTGCCAAGAACTCGTTAGATTTTCAAGCCAGTTTTCGTTTTCTAAATGGTCGTTTTAAAGGGTTGCTAACAGCCCTCAAAGGAGAGTAGTTATGTCTTTTTCAAATATTTTTGAAGTAGCCGGTTCTGGCATGGCAGCACAGCAGCTTCGGCTGAGCACTACAGCCAGTAATATGGCGAACGCTAACTCTGCCTCGGGTTCAGAAGAAGAGGCCTATCGTGCTCGTCACCCAATTTTTTCTGCGGTACAGCGACAATTTGAGAACGGCCACTTTAGGAAGGGAGATAATAACGCAGCCAATGGCGGTGTAGAAGTTATCGGCGTAGTCGAAAGTGACGCACCACTAGAAGCACGTTATGAGCCTAACCATCCGCATGCCAACGAGGCTGGCTATGTTTACTATCCCAATGTTAATGTGGTCGAAGAAATGACTAATATGATCGCTGCCTCCCGTTCTTTTCAGATGAATGTTGAGGTCATGAATTCTGCTAAACAGATGGTAACAAGAGCACTATCATTAGGACAATAACAGTAGGATATTAGTTGTCGCAGTAAAGTGACTGATTAAGTCATATGACTGCGCCACTGTTTAAAACAAGGTAAGGTATTTAACAGCGGTAATCAGTAATACCATTAATCAGGCCCCGGAGGCCAGAACCATGAATGATGTCACCAACATCAATAGTTTTCTCACGCGCAATTATGGTATTGAGAATAAAAAGCAAGAAGAAGAAAAGTCCAATGAGCTGGGACAAAGTGCCTTTCTTGAGTTGATGATTACGCAATTGAATAACCAAGATCCCCTAAGTCCACAAGACAACACAGAGTTTGTAGCTCAATTGGCCCAATTCAGTTCGGTAGAAGGCATTGAGCGGCTCAATAATACCATGGATAGCGTGGCATCGACGTTCCGTTCCAGTCAAGCCTTGCAGGCGTCGGCTATGGTGGGTAGAAAGGTTCATGTGCCTGGCAATACAGCTACTTTACAAGAAGGTAGTACGATTACCGGTATAGCTGACCTTGAGTCCAGCACTAACAATATGGTCATCAATGTCTATGATCGCATTGGTACGCTCGTTAGGCGAATAGACTTGGGTGCCACTGCTCAAGGCGAGATAAATTTTGAATGGGATGGTAAAAACGATGAGGACATACCCATGCCGGCGGGCGCTTACCGTATTGAAGCGGTCGCTGATATTGGTGGTGAGAGTACCACCTTGCCGTTGGCAGTAAGCGCTAATGTCAACAGTGTCACCATTGGCAAAAACAATGATCTTACCCTCAATGTTGAGGGCGTGGGAGCTGTGGGACTGTCCGAGGTAAGGGAAATACTCTAGTTTTTTCATTGATGACTAAGCTTCATCTATAACACTAAGTTTCACCGATAATATAGTTTCTATAAAAATATACCAATAATTAATACAACAATAACAGTAGAATAATAACAACGACAATAGTAAATAGGCTGATACTAGGTTTACCAAAAGATATTGATAGAATTGACAGTTTGAGAGATTGATAAGACAACTAAGCAGAGATGTACGATCGTGTCAGTATGTCGTTGGTAAAGGAGAGTAAACATGCCTTTTAATACAGCATTGAGTGGTCTGCGGGCTTCCCAAAGCGAACTTCGCGTATCCGGCAACAATATTGCT
>JANQMK010000370.1 GCA_028280085.1 Pseudomonadales bacterium | reverse complement strand
ATCAGCGGCTACCGTCAACAGTGTCGATAATAAAGGCATACAAATTGTTATTAATATTGTCGATATTGAAGAGCAAAAGCGTTTGGAGCAAGAAATTAAGGAACGCAATAAAGCACTGGAGTATAGTAATGCCGAGTTAGAACAGTTTGCCTATATTGCATCACACGATCTGAAAGAGCCGCTACGGACGTTGCGTTCGTTTAGCGATCATTTATTTAAAGATCTACAACGCCAAAACCAGTCACGTGTCAAGCAAGATATTGCCTTTATCCGAGATGCATCGTCACGTATGGCAGTACTGATAGATGATTTATTACAACTATCCAGGGCTGGCAATGCAGAATATAAACTGGAATTGTTTTCAGCTAAGCAGTGCATTGCAGAAGTGGCGGAACAATTGCGAACATTAATACATGAAACTAACACACAGTTAATAGTAGAACCCCTACCGAATATAGTCGGCGACCGCGCTCAAATTAGACATGTATTCCAAAATCTCATTAGTAATGCTATAAAGTTTCGCCGCGAGGGGATAAACCCAGAAATTAAAATTAGTGCCACAACCAAACAAGAGCTAAATGCACCTATTGTTATACGTATCGAGGATAATGGCATCGGCATCGAGCCGGAGTTTATACCTAAAGTATTTGGCGCGTTTAAGAAATATCATCACCAGACTCAATTTGAAGGTACAGGCATTGGCCTAGCTATTGTAAAAAAAGTTATTGAGCGCCATAAGGGAGATATATCGGTGCAATCCACTGTCGGGCAGGGCACGTCGTTTTTCATTACCTTGCCTAATAATCGAAATTTGGTTAAGTCGATAGTTCCACCTCAATTAAAAGTCATATAACCAAGTAGAATTCATGAGTTTAACAGCCATTAACAATACAGCAAGAATAATTACACCTGGAGCAAGCATATGAATATGAACATGCAACGCGCTGTCATACTACTAGTGGAAGATAGCCCTGCTGACCAAATCATAGTACAGCGAGCAATAGAAGATGGTAAAGTCGATTGTGACCTATTGATAGTCGATAATGGCATGGAGGCATTAAAACTATTGCGTGGCGAATCGCCTTATGATGATAGAGATAAGTATCCCTTTCCCCATCTGATGTTGTTAGATATTAATATGCCGGTCATGGATGGTCGCGAAACGCTACATGCTGTTCGTGAAGATGGAGCATTGAAACATTTACCGGTTATTATGTTGACAACCTCTTCACGAGATAAAGATGTCCTTGATAGTTACCGCTTAGGGGTGAACGCCTATATTACTAAACCGATGAATGAGACGGCTTTTGTCAACGCTGTGATGCAACTAGAAAAATTTTGGTTTCAGTTAGTTAGCTTGCCTAGCAGCTAGACCAGCCAATGGATTTTAGCCGTGTAAACAGATAACAGAGATCAACATACATACTAGTTATTAACATTTTACAATGTCAGTATTGTTATAACGCATGACCATAATTGCTATGAGGCCAGCGGTGGAAAATATTCAAGTATTGCTGATCGACGATAACGAAGCAGATTTAGTCATTATCTCTCGCATGTTAGAAGAAATCCAGGGTAAGGCTTTTACTATTTTCTCACATCGGAAGATTGATGAAGCGGTCCACTATCTGCAAGGCAAAAACCAAATGCCTGATATATGTTTAGTGGACTATAATTTGAATGCTGATACAGCCCTAGATTTTATTGCCGCATTAAATGAGGTAAAAATTCCACGGCCACCAATTGTGGTGATGACGGGGCAAACCGAAGAGACTATTGCAAAACATTTAGCAAGTGTTGGTGTATATGACTATTTCGACAAGAATAATCTCGAGCCAGAGGGACTGTGCCAACTCATTGATGCGGCGCTGCAACGGCATTCTTAGCTATAAATACTCACAGCTACGTATTCTACAACACTCATAACTATACCTAGCTTGAACCTAATTTGAACCTAGCTTGATTGGCAGCAAGAGTCGCTATTATCACCGCCAATCTCATCTATCTAAAATAAACTCTCATTCCTAAATCAGAACTCGTTATCAGCACTCGTCTACCAAGACTAATTTGAATAAATAAAGCCCTAATAATTAATGTTAATTTAGGTTTATAATAGTCTTTTTCAGTTTTTAAAAGTAGTCAGTTAGGAAAAATAATGCAGAGTTATCGTCGAGATATTGAAGGCCTTCGCGCGATCGCTGTTTTTTTAGTCATTTTGTACCACTATCAATTTCCTGTTTTCAGCGGCGGGTTTATTGGCGTTGATGTTTTCTTTGTTATTTCTGGCTTTGTTATTACTCAATTACTGTCCCGTGCCATGTTAGCGGGGAAGTTTCGCTTCCGTGAGTTTTATTCCCGACGCATAAGGCGTTTGGTTCCAGTCTTCCTATTGGTGTCGAGTGCCACTTTCTTCATCATTTCACCTTTTTATATGGATGATGACTATTATATCTTCTCCAAAAGCTGGATGGCTTCTTTGATTGGTTTAAGTAATTTCTATTTTTATACAGAATTCTCTCGCTACTTTTCTCCTGATGCTCAGCTAATATCTTTACTACATACATGGTCACTTGCAGTCGAAGAACAATTTTACCTACTATGGCCTGCGTTGTTCTTTTGTTGTTACAAGTGGATAACTACACAAAAGTATTTGATCATTTTTATGGTCATTTGGCTGATGGCATTGACAGCTTCGATTTATCTTGCGGAGACAAATCCGAAGGCGGCTTATTATCTCCTGCCTGCTCGATTATATGAGTTGATGCTGGGAGCGGGGCTAGCTATATTTTACCGATTGCTCCCACCGTTAAATACGCTGTATGCCGAGTTACTTTCAGGTACTGGCATAATACTTATTGTTGGCACATCTGTATTACTCACCCAACAGTCCCATTTTCCCGGGTACAACGCATTATGGCCAACGCTGGGAACCGCTCTCATTATTTATGCAGGCATGTATCGGCAGGATACTCTAGCGTCCCGATTACTCAGCACACCCGTTTTGGTCTTTTTTGGCGGTATTTCTTACTCACTTTACTTATGGCATTGGCCCCCAATTGCGTTAGCCAATTATCAACTTATCGAACTGACACTGCTGCATAAAGTGTTGTTAATCATCATTATTGTTTTTCTATCTTACCTTAGTTTTTGTTTTGTAGAAAATCGCTTTCGCTACCTCCCTTGGAGTTTTAGCAAGTCTTTTTGTTGGTTTATTTTACTACCTTTAGTTGTAATTTGGTTAGTACAAGTAACTATACGACTATCTGATGACATTAGTTTTCGCATCCCCCAAAAAGATCGAGAACTCTATAAAATTATGCAACAAAATAATGCCGCAGATCTTTATAAAAAATGTTTCAAAAATGATGCTTATCATTTTGATAAAAGCAAAGCCTGCATATTTGGTGATAACAATAAAAACGAACAGCCCAACAGTGTGTTGATAGGAGATTCTCATGCGATTTCGCTGATTGGTTTTCTGCAACGACTAATAGCGGGTAGTGACTATAGCTTACTACTGATAACACGTGCCTCTACACCTTTTCTTACGAAAGAAGATGCACGTCATGCCTTCACCAATGAAACTCGAATTGTTCGTAGCCAAGCCCTTGAAGAATATCTTAGCCAACGCCCGATGACCGTTTTTGTCGGCGCCTATTGGAATTCCTATTTACGTAACCCCGACTATCAGCAGTATTTCATCAATAGCATTGATTGGTTATTACAACATAAGCATCGCGTTATTTTGCTTGAGGATGTACCAGAATTGCCGTCTTCCTCTCATGCATTTTGTTTACTCAAAGCAAAAAGCGATTGTTCCGTTCGCTACACTGAAGTCCAAAAGAATATGCGACAGTTTGAGCTATTTAAACATAAAATCCAGCAGCTATACCCAGCAGTTGAGTGGATAAATCCACGCAAAGCAATGTGTGATGAACTTCGTTGTCTTACAGTGCTAAATGGCATTCCACTATATCGAGATGAAAGTCATTTGAATCATATTGGTTCTAGAGAACTCGGTAGAGTTTACCTGGAACAATTTGATAATCCGTTGTTGCCCAAACAATAAGACTAAACGCTAGTAGTAAGGTGGATTTGAACAATACAAACCCATTACATCAAAATGGTTTGTGAATGTATCGCCAAGCCAGTACGGCTAAAATAGTATCATCAAAATAATGCTTTTTTATTGTAAACGTATCGTGGTCGCAAAATGACCTCGTTGATACCTATTCCAAGCAAATATCTATCTAAAGTTATATAGACTTTTGACTGACTCATGAGTAACGTTAGTAAAAGATGAGGGCGAACTCTATTAAGTATGCTTACATCAAACCAACAGGGAAAGCATAATGAAAAATAACGGAATAATGAAGAAGAGTACAATATCAAAGAAAACAATCAATCTATATACGCCGAAAAAAATAGGCTGTTGGTTGCGTCATTTATTTTTTTCGACCGTTGCTGTTTTACTGTCGTTCCACGCCTATGGCGATACGCAGGAAGTTACGCCTGTTGGTGGTGCTTCAGATACAAGAACATTTGATGGTAATGTGGATATTGCCGGGCAATTGGACATAGGTGACATTAATTTATCCACCGTTAGCAACAATGAACTAGTATTAGGTAGCGGCGATTCATTTCGAATTGATAATAGTGGCACAATTAAGTTTGGCGCTAGTGGTTTATTGCTAAGCAGAGATGGTGTGGATGATGCCGTCGTCTTTCAATCATCGAAAAATACCAATAAAGCTGAAGTTGTTATAGAACCAACCTGTACTTCAACATGCCCCACAGATGATTCCGGGTGGCCACAGAACGGACCCTTAGCAGGGCTTTTCATTAATAGGCGCTCTAACATTGATAGACGACAGGAGCAACTTGCTATTCTGGCGTATGACAATCCAGACGAATATAGAATAACACAGATTTTAGATAGTAATCCCCATATTAATGCGGAATATCGCCCTCTCGTCTTTATGAATAATGGTGAAGAATCATTTCAAGTTACCACCAGTGCCGATATGCTCATAGCTAATAATAAAGATCTAGCCTGGAAAAACGCATCGGGAACAGGAAACTTGGTGCTAACAGTAGATGCAAATGATGATATCCATCTCGGAGACGTTAACAATAATTTTGATCGTCTGATCTTTTGGAGTGGAGGAAATACCAGGATGACCATTCTGGACGATGGCAAGGTCGGAATCGGAACAACTAACCCTGGGGAATCGCTTGACGTTATTGGCAATGTAGATGTAACTGGTAGCTATCTGGTTAACGGTGCCGACTATGCTGAGTATTTTCAAATGGCAGAACCGTGCGCTGAATTTCAGGTGGTTAGCCTCGATAAGAATGGCAAAATTCACCCTGCACGTCAATCGGATGATTATGTACTCGGTATCGTATCTGTACATCCTTCTGTTATTGGCAACAGCGGACTCGCTGAAAACAACCCAACATCAGTTCGTCCAGTCGCACTGCTTGGTAGAGTTAAAGCAGCTATTGTAGGCCATGTTGAGTTTGGCGATTGGTTGACAGTGGCCGAGACTGAGGGCTTTTTAAGGAAAGCGAAGTTTGGTGAAAGACATTTGGCTCGCGCCTTAGAAGACGGTAATAACATCGTTGAAGTTATGGTGGGAGTTGATTCTCAGCAGTATCAACAAACACTACAGCAACATGCTGCTGAATTGCAAAGTATAAAAAACTTAAACCGCGCCTTGCTAGCAAAAATAACAGAACAAGAACAAAAACTCGCAAAACTGGAAACGACCATGAAGCAAAGTCTAGCGCAACGCGAGGCAGAGAAAAACACCTATGCGGCAATACAATCTCGTTAAATACCCAGTTCAGCTTTATCTAATCGGGCTATATGTCCTGCCTCCATGCTACCTAAATAGAGGTAATCTGGCGTTTCAATGATGCTACTGATAAAAGGATAACTGCCGCTAGGATCTTGTAAACTAAACAAAACCTCACCGTTTTCATCCATCGCAATAACATGGCCATATGTTTTTGGCCCCGGCTGCAGAAACTGTGGCAGTCTCTGTCCCGCTTTGCGCACCTGCGGCCAGTTCGATAATAAATCAGCCAGAAAATTTCTTGGCGATATTAATGTAAACCAATAACGGCCTGATAAGCCGACAGATATATTATCCAGAAATCCCGGCAAGGCCTCGATAACAGGTTCGACCTGTCCCTTTTTCTCGCCAACTAACCAATAACGAAAGATGCGGTACTCAGCCGTTTCACAAACTAGCAAATACTGTTCACTGGTATCTAATACCAAGCCATTGGGGTAATGCAAACCAGCTAGCAGTGTAGTGGTTTCTTTAGTTTTAGGATCGTACTGAAGTAAGCGTCCATTAGGCCCATGTTCGTAGATATCAAGCACGCTAGCGGGCATATTACCCAACGCCCGAGCGCTAAATTTGTGGGTTGAGTCTGTAAAATAAATTATGCCATCGTTAGCAACCGTTACTTCATTAGTAAATTGAAAAGGCAGTCCATCCGATTCAGTACTCAAAACAGTTACCTGGCCCGCAGTGTCAACAGATAGTAACCCGCGGTGGGAATCCGCTACAATCAGGCTGTTATCATCTAAAACTACGATGCCAAGCGGTCTGCCTTGCGTATTCGCAACCAACTCCAGTTGCGAACCATTGGCGCTCATTCGTACAATATCGCCGTTTTCCGTTCCCGTATACAAATTGCCGGCACGATCAACGGCAATATCTTCTGGAGCATGTCGATTCTGGATATCTATCTCGCGCCATTTTGATAGGTGGTTATTGACAGCATATTGGCCCTCATATTTTGGGCTTTCTGGTGCAGCCCAGGCGACTGGTTCAACTGATACAGGCCAAGTAAAAAGGTAAATAAATAATAATAGGGTTACACCAACCAATAGTTTTTTTGTCATAACAGATTTCTTTATTGGTAGTTAGCATTGATTATTAGTCAGAATTGCCGGTCATTCTATAACTTATCACTGTTAAAGTGAAATAGACACACAGCGAACAGGTAACCAAATTGCGAGATGTTTTAACAGCGCGATACGGGTTAGTTTTTATATATTGTAGTTATTATGGACAATATTATATGGCGATACGCCTGATTAAGCTCTAATAGCTCCTTATTTGCTAAGCGAGTTTAGATATATTGTTAACACGCAGGGCTTTAGATTCACGAGGTAATGTAGCCTGTGCCGCTCTATTGCGTCCTTGACGTTTGGCCGCATAAAGCGCTTGATCTATTGACTTAATAAACTGAACTGAACTTACTTTTAAGGCGGGTAGATAAGTACCATAACCAACACTGAGCGTAACGAAGCCACTGATCGGTGAAGCGGGGTGGGGCAGTTGCTCCTGATTCATAACTTGTACAATACAATGAGCCAGCTTTTCACAATCTATCTTAGTCGTATTGGGTAACAGGATGGCAAACTCCTCTCCGCCATAGCGAGCGACTAAATCGCCGTCTCGTTGCACGATACGGTCTAATAGTGTGGCAATATGAATAAGGCAATCATCGCCAGCATTGTGCCCCAGTGTGTCATTGTAATTTTTAAAGTAATCAACATCCACTATCAGTAGCGGCAAGGGATTACCATCCCGTAGACAACGTTTCCATTCACGCCGCATAGCTTGGTCAAAAGCACGCCGGTTTCCAATACGAGTTAACGAATCCTCCAGTGTAACTCTCTCCAAATCTCTATTCGCTTTAGCTAACCGTTCATTGGTCTTTGCTAGTTCCTTAGTCTTATCTTTTACCCGGTTATCCAGCTCTTCATTCACCCGAATTAATTTATCGGCCATCCGATTAAATGCACCTGCGAGCATACCGACCTCATCTTTGCTCGTCCATTTTATACGTTGAGTCAAGTCGCCACTTGCTATCATTTGCGCCACTTGAATGAAGTTGGTTACAGGTTTTGTTAACGTTCTGGAAAACAGTAGCGATATGAGTAGCACAATAAAAGCTGAACCTAACATTGACAACAAGAGAAAGGTTTGTTGTTCTTTAACCACTGACATTGCATCGTCGACATCAATTTTAAATACTAAAGCCCAATCAAAATCGGGAAGCACCTGAGTAATAGCAAAAACCTCGTGACCACGATAATCATACTTGCGGCTTATACGGCTCTGATCGTTAGTATATTGAAATGGATTGATCGCCGGAATTACAGCGCTATCCGATTCAAACTTTAATGGTACTAAAGGCAAAACTTGTCCCGCTGGACTGCGATAGAGCAACATAGTCTCTTCGGTATAGCCCAAGCCAATATGTCGATTAACAAGTGAAGCTAACTCACTTAAGGTAATTTCTGCAACAACAACGGCTATCGGACGGTCATCCTGATACATAGTATTCGTTAATATAAGGTAGTTTTCTCCAGCTACACTGCTGTGTACGTTAACCTGTACTTGGTCAAACGGATGTTGTAATGCCAACTGTTGAATCGGCAAAGGATATTTATTACTGAGTGGTAAAGTGGATACCAGTACTCGACCAGTTAAATCCGTAATATGTACTGCCGAGACATTGGGTATCATGTCTTTAAAATGCTGCAACTTTTGACGCAGAAACATATCGTCTAGTGTATTCTGCTTAGTATTGCCACCTATCGTTGATGTTTCTCGGGTTTTTACCTGCATTGCCATACTTTGTTGCAATTGACTAGCCAGCAACCCGACATGCTCTTTATGTTTTTGCAATATTTGCAAAACCAGATGGGATTCTTGTTGAGCAACAGACTTGAGATGCTTTTCGATAGTCGTGACAATCTGATCTTGGTGACGATAGTAATACAGCAACCCTGTGGCTAGTACAGCCACAAGGTTGGTGCCCAATAATACAAGAGCAACTTTAGCAGCGATTCCTAAGCCCGGCTGAGGGCTGCTTACATCGAAATTTTTCATGCCAATCCCTTGTATCAGCTACTGAGGCAGCGTGTAATCTTATTCAGATTGAAACGCCCCTAACAAATGTAACAAACTAGTAAACAAATTAAAGATAGCAACAAACAGCGATACAGTTGCCATTATATAGTTAGTTTCTCCTCCCCGCACAATCTGTTGAGTTTCAAACAAGATCATACCGGACATCAATAAAACAAACATACTCGAGACAGCTAGTGACAAACTGGGAATTTCAAAGAAGATTGCCCCCAAACCTGCTAAAAATGCCACTATAATACCAACTAATAGAAATGAACCCAAAAAGCTAAAGTCTCTTTTTGTGGTAAGCGCATAACCGGATAAAGCAAAAAATATTAGTGCCGTACCTCCAAATGCCTGTACCACCACCTGCGGTGCCATCGCCCAGTAACTACCAAGTATGGGACCGAGGGTGTAACCCATAAATCCAGTTAAAGCAAACACACAGGCAATACCACCAGCATGATCACGCATCTTGTGAGTCAGGTATAACAGCCCAAAGTAACCCACCAATGTGATGATTATCCCCGGATGCGGTAGTTTTAGTGCGACACTACCCATGGCCACAATTGCACTGAAGGCTAACGTTGAAGATAGCAATAGATAGGTATTTTTAAGTACCTTGTTTTGACTTGCTACCAAAGCTTCCGATCGCTCGATATTTTGCTGATGTTCTGCTAATTCCATCGTCGTATCTCCTCAATAATAATTTATATTTCGATATCCAAAAATTAATTCTATTTTGCCAGCTGGCTTAATTCAGACAAAGATTCAGGCTGAAAAGTTCGATGGCTATAGCGCCTTTGCAATGTGTGCTGTTTTCGTTTTAATCTCTGAAGTATATTGTGACTAGCCCGAAACAGTGCTCTGTCAATAGCATGATGTAAATCCACTTGCCGATCAACAATAACAAGATCCGGTAATCCGTTGACACGCACCAACACCTTACATTGCTTATCATTGCCACCTTTTGGACCATTGATATCGGCAAGGGTAACAGTCAACGATTGAATAACATGCTGAGAACGGGAAAAGGTAAATTCAATCCGTCTTTCAACATATGCTTTGACGCTATCAGTTAACGCCATATTACGTGCTTTCACTAACGATCTCATAAAACCTCCGAAAATTTACCTCTATTTGCCAATCGCCTCTCTACCATCGTTGGCCAACAAATATCATCAGCAAGGATATACTTGCTGTAATCTGTTATATAATAATTCATCTAAAGAAAGACTGGGGTTATCGGGTTTGTCTACTTGTGTTGTCAACAAACGAATTAACTCTGATCTATCTGCCTCTGAGGGTAGACATATCTGACGCTTCTCAATAATTGGGTCGCTACCGAGCCGAGTGCGCAGCGCGCGTTGCTGAAATGACGAAGCACTAGCTTGCTTAGTAGATTCTTCATTAGCTTTATTACCTAATAATCCATCTACCAAACCATTGAGGTAATAGTCACACAAACTGGGTAATTTAAAGTACTCTTTTGATAAAAAATGAGAAAGGCACTCGTCCGCCATTGTCGTTGTACTACGCTCTACCGCATATACTTGGGGTGTAAATAAAAAAATTAGCCCCATCCAATAGCCTCTTCTATATAAGCTAAATCGTAGATACTTCATGTTTCACCTCCCGTTGCAATTGATAGGGACGTGCTTTAGCAATCACATAGGACCCGACTACAGCAGACAACAACGAACCCAGCAGCACGCCAATTTTTACACTATTATGATAGGTTGCATCATACTGCTCGAATGCTAATGAGCCTATAAACAGGCTCAGGGTAAAACCGATGCCACATAGTAAGGAAACACCGTATAACTGCAGCCAAGTAGTGCTTGCAGGTAATTTCGCGATACCAGATTTAACCGCCAACCAACAGGCACCAAAAATGCCTATTTGCTTGCCGACAAATAATCCTGTCACAATACCCAACGTAAACGTAATAGGAATGAAAAAATCTTGCATCGTGATATTTAAAAGGCTAACACCCACATTACTGAAGGCGAATAACGGTAAGATCAAAAAAGCCACCCAAGGTTGCAACGAATGTTCCATATGGTTCAGCATAGGATGGCCATCTTCATTGCATACCTCGAGCGGCACAAACCATGCTACGGCAAAACCTGCCAACATAGCATGGACACCAGATTTCAGCACAGCCGCCCAAACAATAACGCCCACCAATATGTAAGCAGCCTGATTGCGGACGGAGAATACCTCTAAAGCCAACATAGCGGCTGCTACAAGCAGTAACCCCTTAGCGGCGTCGTGTTGCACCATCTCCCGAAAAACTTTTGTCATAGTACCTGTTGCCCGTTGTGCCGAAACAGAGAAGAAACATTTTCAGCTTTAACGTTTAGATACTTTTATTTATAGTGGAATTTTTAATACAGGAAAAGTCGAATATATTTGAATCTTTCATCGAAAATATCTGAAAACTTGGATTTCACAGATTAGCGATAATTTGACATGAAAGAGGCTTAAACAAAGCCATCGACAAGTTCACTTTAGTAAACTCCTAGCGGTCCGTTGAGACTACACGGCATTTTACTACTTCAAACAATATTTAACCAATTGATATTTATAGAGATTTATCCAATCATTCAACTAGTAACCGCTGTCAACACAGTTCCGCCAAACCAGCGTGGGTAGCAAATATCGTTATTCTCCTACTCAAGACCGATACCATTTACCCAAGGCTGTTCTAACGCTAGAAAGAGAACTATGTTTCTACCACTTCTACATTTTTACTCCCTATAGCTATTTAATTATAAAAAAGTCTTATAAGTAAAAGAGACAAATAAAACACGGCGGGATTGACTACTTATAATAAGGTAGTGACACTTCTAGTCTGCCAACCTTGATATTGAAAGTTGCGTTAATGAGTAAAGCAGCATAATCTAATGTGAATAGCGTCAATGAACCTATAATTAAGTTGCATTTTAATTGGCTAATTGGCTGCTGATACAGCTCATAACGCTGGAATCAACCCCTGACCAATATTTTTTGAATGAATATTAAGCGCACCGCACTACTGTTAGTCTTATGGACCATATCTTCTCAAGTTGTGGCTTTAGCTGGCGCTCATCAGTTATTAAATGCAGCGGCAGATTCAACGTCGCACCAAATTTGCCACGATTATAACGATTCCGGTGTTGGTTCTTCTGCAGCCGACGGGTTAAGCTTACAGACTAACGTTAAAGATCTTAGCGCTCTCGATAGCCCTACCGAACAGTGCTGTGAACACCATTGTTTCTGTTCCATTGGTGGATGTTCCAGTATTCCTTCAACGGCGTCCTCTCTATTTCCTATAATGGATATTATCTCCTGGCAATATGTATCTTATCGCCATTTTTCGAGCGTTAAGCTAGATGACTTACTTCGTCCCCCCATTTTACCCAAGTCTTAGCACTACTACGTCCATCAAATAAGCATCGCAACCGCCGTGTGGCAAATGAGCCACGCGTTTCCTAAATGCGTCAGTGTAGACATGGGACTCCAATAATGGAAACTTCTAATTTAAGAGGCTGTTTTTCAACGTTAGTCCCAATAAAACTGAACACATAACGCCTACGATGCTGTATCACATACCAACACATTGAGATTTGTTATGTTACAACGACGAAAAAAACATAATTCAATAAGACTATTGATAGCTATTAGCTTTTGGTCTACTTGTCTTTTTTCTTCATTTACACAATCGTCACCTGATTCTCAGGCAAAATGGGATGTCCAAACAGCAGTCGCAATGGCCGTGCAAAGAGATCAAGTCATTCAACAGTTAGCCAAACAAGCTTTAGCTGCCAGTGAAAAAGCTATTTCAACAAACCAACTACCAGATCCAACATTAAATCTATCGGCAAAGAACCTACCCACAGATACATTCGATTTCGATCAGGAAACTATGACGCAATTGGTCGTTGGTATATCACAGATGTTTCCTGCCGGAGACAGCTTAAAGATCAGACGCGATATACAAGAACAGCAAGGTGCTATTTTCAGTCAACAAGCTGAGCTAAGAAAACTTTCTATTATCAAGATGGCACGACAGGGTTGGTATGAGGTATTTTATTGGCTGAAGGCGGTGGAAATTCTAGAAAAAGATAAGGCTCTATTTGAAAAGCTACTAAAGATCACCCAATCTATGTACTCGGTGGGGCGTAAACAGCAACATGACATTATTCGAGCTGAGCTTGAAATCGGTAGGCTGCAAGAAAGGCTAGTTCTTGCAAAACACAATGTAAAAGTTTATCAGGAACAATTAGCCCGATGGAGCGGCGAGGACGCTTTGTTTCAACATTGGCCAGCCGATTTTGCACGCGAGAATGCAAATACACTGTTATCTTACAGTCGACAAGAACTGGCAAGCATACTAAAGAACCATCCATTGTTACAGGCAATTGACAAAACCACAAACCAAAAGCAGTTGACAGTGAAATTGAACGAACAAAGCTACCAGCCTCAGTGGGGAATCGATATCAGCTACGCATACCGTGATGGTGAGAATATTAATGGCGGTAATCGCGCTGATTTTGCTTCAGCCATGATAAATGTCCAACTACCACTGTTTCAAGCAAATCGCCAAGACAAATCGCTCAGCGCTAGCCGCTATGAACTGGAAGCGCAGCGGCATCATCATATTGATGCACTAAGGCATCAAATAGCAGAATTTTACGCTGAGAGAATGCGGCTTATCGACATTCAAGCGCGCATTTCCCTCTACCAGCAGCAACTACTCCAGCAATCATCCCAACAGGCTAGATCGACATTAACCGCCTATGAAGCAGATACCACGGATTTTGCTGAGTTGATGCGGGCCTATCTAACTGATCAACAAACTCAGCTCGCTTATCAACGCCTGATTATTGATGAACAAAAACAAGTGGCAACCTTACATTTTCTTGCCGGCACCGATCATCAGAAAATTGGCCATCAGAAAGGAGCATACTATGAATAAAACGATTTCATTGTTGCTGATTGCATGTGTCTCGATGGTTTTTGGTTTTTTATTAGGTCGATATGGCATCGGAGATCATCCATCAGCTATGAGCAATGTCACCGCAGAAGCTAAGCAGAAAAAGCCGTTATATTGGGTCGCCCCTATGGACCCAAATTATAGACGGGATCAACCGGGTAAATCCCCGATGGGTATGGATCTGATTCCAGTCTATAAAGAAGATACCGGCAATGATCCCGCAGGAACCGTCCGCATTACGCCAACGGTCGAAAACAATATCGGAATCCGAATTGGTGAAGTGATAAAAGCCCCGCTCGATCGGACTATTAACACTGTGGGTTACGTCAGCTTTGACGAAAACCAATTAATTCACTTTCACAGTCGAGTTGATGGCTGGATTGAGAAACTATCTGTTTCAGCAGAAGGCGATCCGGTAAAAAAAGGCCAGGTTTTATTCGAGCTCTATTCTCCACAACTCGTCAATGCTCAGGAAGAATATCTTGTCGCGCTGGCAAGTAATAGCAAAGCACTTATTAGCGCAGCGAAGGGAAAACTGAATGCTCTCGGTGTATCGCCCGACCAGATAGCCCATCTCAGGCAGTCACGCACAGTGAAACAAAACCTAGTATTCCATGCCACCCAGGACGGCTACGTCGCCTCCTTGATGGTACGAGAAGGCAGTTACATTCGCCCTGCCACAGAAATTCTATCAACGGGCACACTTGATACCGTCTGGGTAGTGGCGGAAGTGCCCGAACGACTCGGAGGTTGGTTGGCGCAAGGTCAGCATGTCGATATGACGACGGCAAGTTACCCAACAAAACGTTGGTCTGCCAAAATAGATTATATCTACCCGGTGCTCGCTGCCAAAACACGTACCGTGAATGCGCGTATAGAAGTCGAAAACCAATCACTGCTGTTGAAACCAAACATGTTTATGCAATTGCAAATTCGCTCTGATGATAATGAAACCTTGAGTATTCCACGAGAAGCCGTTATTCGTAGTGGTTCAATGGAACGGGTAGTCAAAGCAT
>JANQMK010000275.1 GCA_028280085.1 Pseudomonadales bacterium | reverse complement strand
AATAGTGCCATCGTCGTCTTGTTGGATACTAACGATCTCGCGAAATACCACCTCGTTGATTGTTTTGTCAATGGTATCTTCAATAGCATAGGAGCCTGTCAGCAACCAGCTGCCGGTCAAGGAACTGTTATCGACTGAGTCGGTTTGGTAGTTATCGGCATTGAATCGACTGGCAGTGGCTTCATTTGTGTAGTTGCTACTTCCAGAGCTTGAACCACTACATGCGATAATATTTGTTAAACCATAAACCAGTAAAGTGTGCTTTAAACGACGAAATTTCACTCGCTGTGCTCCATAAATAACATTCTTGCACATAATACGTTATTTTTTCTAAAAAAATATTGAACTTTAGTTATAGTCTTATGCCGACTGTTGTCCAGTAAATATATAACTAAAGTAGCATTGACGTGATCAACGTGTCCCTATAAATTTATTCGGTTTGCAGACGATGGGGAAATCATGGGGAAATTTTCAAGTTATGTTTATTATGTTGCGCTTAGCACTAGTGTCATTTTGTCTGTTGGCTGTTTCAGGCTGTTTTCAAAGCGGCGATGATTCAAATACGCTGACGTCTGATGGGAATACCGTAACAGATACTCCCGATGGAAACCAGAATGGGTTTGGAACTTCGGCACAAAATGTGAGATTTAATCTTGATGTTGGCACAACAGCTGTTGTCGAATTTGGAAAAAATGAACTCTCTGCAAAACCCTTTGTTTTCGATAATAAACTTTATGCGATAGCAGCAAGTTCTGCGGTAGATAGCGCGCTGTGGTCCATTGATAGTGATAACTTTACTGCGACCCGTCAGCATTCATTAACAGACATCGCGCTTAGTCATCCAGATAATGAATCTGGCCCTGATGATAAAATAGAGGTCTCGCATTGGCATAATACTAACTCACATATGATTTTTAATGTGTCAAACGATAAAGGCCCGGTCTTCATGCCAGGCTTGTTTTTCGAGAATACATTGATAGCTAGCGAAGGTGGTGCGGACAGCAGCTATGCGGTTAGTCATTTCGATACTAAAGACTGGGCTGTTGATCCGCTGCATTCTTTGGCCACAGAAGTTAATTTTATTGGGGAATATCAGTATTTTGTTAACGTGGATTACGATAGTTTTTATCGGGGGCCTGAGTTTGGACCCGTTATGCAACGGTCGCTTGTCAGTAGTGCAGAAGAACCTATCCCAGCATTTCAGTTGCTTTATAACGACGGATGGCGTGTGTCGAGTTTGACGACAGCGGGCGATAAGCTATTGATAGTGGCAATTTTGAAGAGCGATGATAAATTGCAAGCAAAATTATGGTCATATGTAGACGGCACGTTGGCGGAAATGGCAGATTTGACAGGAGTTGTTAGTGACGGTCCGTTACTGCAAAGAGCTATGATTTGGCGAGATCGTCTGTTTATTCAAAGGGAGTTTTTTGATGACGTACCTTTATTAGTTGATATTGATCTTAATTCAAATGCAGTTCATTTGAATTCTTCACTGATGGTCGACGATGTGCGTTGGCTAGGCGCCCATGCTAATTATCTGCTGTTTCGAACTAACGATACCAGACGAGTGGTTGCTGAAGACCTTGTTTTTTATGCTTACGACCTGGTTAATAAAACTAACGTGGTGTTAGCGCGCTATGAAGTTGACCCGGATGCCACGCTATCAGAGAATCAAAGACGGGCTAATATAATATCAAATTCTTTTCAATCGTTTGCCGTTAATGATGAACTGTATTTTCTTGCTGTAGATAGCGCGTTAGCTTTTGACAATAGTGAGACCTCCAATGATATTGAAACGATACCTCTAAAATGGCAAAAACTGGTTGGTGAAGATATTCAATCCGTTGCTGGTATACAAGCTGATTATGTGGCCGGAGAGCAAAAGTTTTTATATCTCTTTGATGTTGACGGTATTATCAGTTTTTCAGTGCCTGTTGACGGTAGTGAGAGTATTTATAATCAACTAAAGAGTTTTGATTTAAGTGGCAATGAGGTAACCTCGCCAGCGCCTAGCTTGGTTTATAATGACTTTTTAGGTGTTGTGAATGATGTGGTCGTATTTAATAATAAGGATGTCGATGAAAATCAAATGATATTGCTGAAAATCAAGTAGTCTTGAAAATAGAAATACTAGGGTGATGAATAGACATAATAGCGGTAACTGAGAAGCTAAATTATTCCTCCGTTAGCTGCTGTTTTATCTTCTCTCGGTTTGTGTCTGTCTCAATAAGCCCGTTAGTGTTCAGCATGCCTTCGGTAATAATAAAGTTAATAATATCGCTCACACCTTGATTCTGTTTTAAATTGCTAAAAACGAAAGGTTTTTCGCCGCGCATGCGCAGCGTGTCTTGCTGCATAACGGCTAGTGATGCGCCCACTAGGGGGGCGAGATCAATTTTATTGATGATAAGTAAATCGGACTTAGTAATACCCGGGCCTCCTTTACGTGGAATTTTGTCGCCGGCCGCTACATCGATTACATATAGGGTAATATCTGATAGTTCCGGACTAAAAGTCGCGCTTAAGTTATCGCCACCGCTTTCCACCAGAACAAAATCTAGATTGGGGTAGCGTTCGCAAAGGGTGTCGATAGCGGCTAAGTTCATTGAAGCATCCTCGCGTATCGCTGTATGGGGACAGCCGCCGGTCTCCACGCCGATGATCCGGTCTCGATTGAGCGCTTTGTGTCGTGTTAGAAATTCTGCGTCTTCTTGGGTGTAAATATCGTTGGTAACAACAGCGATATTATAATGGTTGCGCATGGCTAAACAAAGACAGCGGAGCAATGCTGTTTTGCCAGAGCCGACGGGCCCGCCAACACCGATACGTAGTACTTGTTTCATTTTATCTCCTTAAAATTTGCTGATCACGATCGAAATAGCCTTGAATACTGCGTTTCGTGGCAGGCGCTAGCAATGGCCAAGGCCGGTAAGCTATTGCCAATAGCTTCATCAACAACGAGTAAAGCATTGTCGACTGTAGGAACAATGTGTTGGCTAAGGTCTAGTAACATTTTCTGCGCTGCTGTTTGGCCTAACGGTAGCAGCTTGCTTGCGGCGAGAATTTGATTTTCTAGCCAGGACCACAAGAAACCGTGGCAGCTTTGTTCGCAACCGGTTTGCCAAAAGCCAGCGGCTAGCGCGAAAGCCGTGACGAAGCTTACTTCGTCGGCAGGTTGATAGGGACTGGGAATGCCAAATACAGGTAGTAATTTTAATAGGGCTTTACCCATGCTGATATCAGCATCATACAATTCCAAGCTTTCTCGGCTAGCGAGCAAATAGTCGTTCCAATACGTTAGCGTCTTCAGGTCGTCTGATTGTGTTGCTTGATATTGTCGAATTAATATGGGTATATCGGTTTTCGCTTGATTTTCATTTAAACACACTCGGATCCAGCTACTGACATCCTCTGCGCTAACTAACCAATTAGCATCGATAGCATACTCTAAGCCCTGAGAAAAACTATAGGCCCCTACCGGTAGTGAGCTACTACAAAGCTGCCATAAACGTAAGTTAATTGATCTATCTTGTTGCATATCTTTACGGGGTCGTTGTCAATGTGTTTGAAGATGAGCATGGTTGGCATGATGGGAATAGGCGCCAGGAGTAGGAATAAAAATAGCGTTATGCCGTTTGACCTTAAAGCCGTAGGATTCAACCAGCTTTTGCAGGACGTGGTCTGGTTTAAACCGCAGCCATAGTTTGCCTATTTGTAATCGAACGTGGCGGTTGCCTAGATGATAGCTGCCCTGGCTCAGTGAAAGCCAACTTTGGGTTGTGGCCGTCATCACTGATTCTGCGGCGTACTTTACCTGCAGTGTATGGCCACAGTTGGTTTGTAATAATTCGTTTTCTTGTAATATTTTTCCACGCTCTAAAAATATACGTATTTCATATCCCTGCGTAGAGGTTGTTTTAAATCTGCCTTTTTCCCGTTGCAAATGATCCAAAACGAGATAGTCGTTTACGGTAATTAATCCGTTGTGCCGTTCGATGCGTCGCGTGATGTCCATCGATATCTCCGTCTCATTAAAACAAGCAGTAAAGTTGCGTTAATGGTAATTCGTTTGCAGGTTCGCAGGTGAGCAGTAGGTCGTCGACGCGCACTTCATAGGTTTGAGGGTCGACACTAATGTCGGGAGTCAGTGAATTTAGCAGCATGTCTTTCTTGCTTATGTTGCGAGTATTGCAGCAAGCCACTAGACGCCTGCCGAGGTTAAGATTGCCGATGCCGTTCGTTTGTAAAGCTGCTTTGCTGACAAAACTGATAGCGATTTCTTCCGGTAACCTGCCGAAAGCACCAAACATATGACGATAATGAATGGGTTGAGGCGTGGGTATCGAACCATTAGGGTCTCCCATTGGGGCCGCCGCTATAGCGCCCCCTTTGATAATTATACTGGGTTTTATACCGAAGAAAGCCGGTTGCCACAACACGAGGTCTGCCAATTTGCCGGCCTCAATAGAGCCGACCTCATGATGTATGCCATGTGTAATAGCCGGATTAACCGTATATTTCGCAATATAACGTTTGACTCTGAAGTTATCGTTGCGCTCGGTATCAGGTGCAAGTGGGCCGCGTTGTACTTTCATTTTATGTGCGGTTTGCCAAGTGCGCGTAATCACTTCGCCGACTCGACCCATAGCTTGAGAATCTGACGCAATCATACTAAAGGCGCCCATATCATGCAGTATGTCTTCAGCGGCAATGGTTTCTTTACGAATTCGAGAATCGGCGAAAGCAATATCTTCTGGGATATTAGTGTCGAGATGGTGGCAAACCATTAGCATATCCAAATGCTCGTCTATTGTATTGATCGTATAGGGTCGCGTCGGGTTTGTGGAAGACGGTAGGACATTAGATTTTGCGCAGGCGCGAATGATATCAGGAGCATGGCCGCCACCAGCGCCTTCAGTATGATAAGTGTGAATCGCTCGGCCTTTGAAGGCTGAGAGAGTGTCTTCTACGAAGCCTGATTCATTTAAGGTGTCGGTGTGAATGGCGACCTGTACATCGTACTCTTCTGCAACGGTTAAACAATTGTCTATTGAGGCTGGCGATGTGCCCCAATCCTCATGCAGTTTTAAGCCGCAGGCACCCGCTTCCAACTGCTCTTCGAGCGGTCGTGGCAGGCTCGCATTTCCCTTTCCCAAGAAGCCAAAGTTCATTGGCATGTTGTCAGTCGCTTGTAGCATCCTATGAATATGCCATGGGCCGGGCGTACAAGTAGTTGCGTTAGTTCCAGTGGCTGGTCCTGTTCCTCCTCCTAGCATGGTGGTAACGCCGGACATTAACGCTTCTTCAACTTGCTGAGGACAAATGAAGTGAATATGGGCATCGATGCCTCCGGCGGTGAGTATCTGTCCTTCACCTGCAATAACTTCTGTCCCAGGCCCAATAATGATATCCACATGGTTTTGAATATCAGGGTTTCCAGCCTTGCCAATGCACTTGATGCGTCCGTTTTTTATGCCAACATCAGCTTTAATGATGCCGCTGTAATCTACTACTACCGCGTTAGTAATCACGGTATCAACTACTTCACTGGCATTGCGCTGACTTTGTCCCATGCCGTCACGAATAACTTTACCGCCGCCAAATTTTACTTCTTCACCATACTGGGTATAGTCTTTCTCTATTTCTATCCATAGTTCTGTATTAGCCAAGCGTATACGGTCGCCTAGGGTTGGACCATACATATCTGCGTAAGCTTGTCGATTGATTGTTATCATGACTTGCCTCTGTCTACTTGACCTCTATCTACCAGACCTTTGTCTACCTGAATTCCGTCTAGGTGGCCCATGACTTCGCCGCGAAAACCGAAAATAGCTCGACGACCTGCAAAAGCTACTAGCTCTACTTTACGCTTTTGTCCCGGCTCAAAACGCA
>JANQMK010000414.1 GCA_028280085.1 Pseudomonadales bacterium | reverse complement strand
TGAACTAGAACCATCGACATCTTCGGCTTTATCGGCGCCATCTCCATCATTTTTCCTTGATGGTGGGGCGTCTGCACCTTTATCCTTAAAATCAAAGCTATACATTGCAGTACGCTTACCTCTCAAAAATCCTTTTGATACTTTCTTAAACAACAGACCTTTACCAATTTTAGGACAACCAAACTGAATTTTAACAGTCTCTACCGTCAACTGTTCTCTAAGCTCAACATCAGTAATCAAAATTTGCTTGATCATCTCAAATAAGCCTTGGTTAAGGCAAGCAAAATAGAGAAAACGCTCCTTAGTGCCTTTGACAATGACATAGGAAGGCTGAATCATACCAGTGAATTTTTCGAGATATGGGATTTTGACATTATGCACTACTTTGTCATTCGTTCCTTTTAAACGCAAATTAGGTGCAATGGTTGGCATTGCTCTCACAATTGCCGATAGAATTCTACGAGCGTTGCGATGCAACCGCTCTTCTTTTTCCTTATCCTTATCTGTTCCAAGAGCGCCGTCATCTTCCTGCTCTGCAACATCGACTGTTTCCGGCGTTTCGTCAGCCGCCATGGCCTCTTTATCTGACTTTTTCACTTTAACATCTTTTTTAGTTTTTTTGACTGCTGAATCTGTCGTACTTTCTTTTTTGGCCTTGCCTTTACTCTTATCAGAGGCCTTAGGTGGTGGCACTGAATCACCTGCATCAGCATTATCTACCATAGCTTTTCCCGCCATAGCTCCTGACCCTAATGTGGAAGATATTTCTGTAATCCTATGTACTTAGTATAGATAGAAAAATCCCTTAGCGGCGACTTTATTACTCCACAAATTTAATCAAAAATGCAACATTCACTTACATTATTAAATGTTGAAGAATCGACCCAAAACACTATATAGACAAAATGACTAGAAAGCAGCGATTATTAATACGGTAGTTGTTAAAAATAATTAGTATTTTTAGCTAGTTAGCTCACGGACGTCGGCACAGCAGAGGTCAAAAAACTGTCGTCAAACGACTAGTAACGTGTATAACATCAGTAAATGGCAATATATTATCGGCTCAGATAGTTATTTCTACTATATAAATTACCAAATTAATTAGAACTAACTCTAAACCAGGTTAACAAATAAAAGGTGCTTACTAGGGATACAAAACTGCTCATATCAGCCTTCCTTATATATCACCCGCCCCATTCCGTCACTCTAGCACCCGAATATAAGGTAAATAGCCGTCATAAAAAACACCATGAATTTTAGAATGTTTTTGTGCCTGTAACTGGGCTCCCAAATAATTGAGAATTTCTAATGTTATTACTTGTCCTGGCACGAGAATGGGGATGCCAGGTGGATAGGGGACAATTTGGTCCGCACAAACTAGTCCAACTAAGTCTTTGGTTAACCCCCCTTCACCATCCGTTAACGCAACTGATTTACCTTTAGCGAAAAACGCGTCACGTGGCAGTACCTTAAGTGAGGAAAACTCGGGTAACATAGGCATTTTAAAAATACGCGTCTGACTCTTGCGTTGTTTAGCAATCCGCATTAACGCATCATGTAGACGAAACACTTTGCTGCGAGTTGTGCCAATAGTTAACAGCAGTGTCAACGTGTTGAACGTGGTTTTTTCGACCTGAATATGAAACTGCTCAAATAAGATGCGCTGCAGCTCGTCAACAGTATAGCCCGAATGAGAGATATCAACGGTCAGTTTGGTCGGGTCCAAACTAATACCATCATTAACCAATGCTCCAGGCAACATCTCATCCAAGCTAAGTACCTTGAAGACGTTGGTGTCGTTAATACTTGCACGCAGTTCATCAGCTAAGACAAGAGCATTTTGCAGGAGGTGATACCCCTCCATCGACATCTGCATGCGTGCTACATCCAAGCTTGCAATCATGGTGTACTGAGGTGACGTTGAAGCATGCATATTAAAATTTTCGCGAAAATAATGTTCATCAAAATCAGGGTCATTAACGTGAATCATACTTGCTTGGGAAAACGCAGATAGCATTTTATGCGTACTTTGAGTTGAATAATCAGCACCGGCTTCCATGGCCGTAGGGCGTAGTTCAGGATGAAACCGAGCATGTCCATACCAAGCTTCATCCACTACCACCTTGATACCATATTGATGGGCTTTATCAACAATTGGTCGCAAATCATAGCGAAATCCATCATAGGTACACGACGTGATAATTAATGCTTTCGCGTCAGTATTATTTTCAATAGCATCGAATATAGTTTGTTTGGCAACAGGGCCAAAAAGGCCAAACTGACTGTTCAACGATGAATTGAGATAGATTGGAAACGCGCCGGAAAGAATAACACCGTGATGTACTGATTTGTGGCAATTTCGATCCAGTAGTAACTTGTCGCCCGGTGCCAATAAGGTCTGAAAAATTACTTTATTTGCTGTCGATGTGCCATTGGTCGCGAAAAAAGTTTTATTTGCACCAAACGCTTTGGCAGCAAGTTCTTGTGCGCGACGAATAACGGTATTTGGTTCTAATAAAGAATCTAGCACCGGTACCGAAACAGATAAATCTGCACCAAAGCAGTTGCTACCCATAAAATGATAAAAGTCTTTTACCCATGGACTTCGGACCAGACTGCTACCGCCCGAATGCCCAGGTGTATGCCATGAATCCTTAGCACTATTAACGTAGTGCTTAAGTTCATCGGCAAACGGTGTTGCAGCCCGGCTAGTCAAGCGTGCATTAACCTTACGGAAAACTTCATTAAAGTCCTTTTCTTCAGAATAAAAGTAGCCGTCAATTGTTTGCGAAAATAACTTATCAACAACAAATTCTTCCTTGCGGCTTTTGAGGTAGATAAATACATTCAATTCGGGGCGGAGCTGATGAATTTTCTTAATTAATTCAAGAAAAGTCGCATGGGAGGCTGTGGTACTTTCACCATCATGACCACCCCATGCAGAATAGTCGGCGTGAGTAATGATAGCGCCTTGCACCAAGCCATCAGATAACAGCGTCTTAAATAGGTCTTCAACCGTCTTGCAACCCAAGAAGACTATACCTAAATTGTCTTCAGAGGAAGCCGCCGCGGTATTGAGCCCCTTCGTTATCTTGTTGCATTCAACCTGATCTTTATTGAGTATAAGAAATTTCGAAACTGGAGGTGACATCCAATACTCCCAAAACATACCTACTTTTAGGTATGGCACAATTTCGGGTATTGATCTAATTGATGCTTAATTTAAGATAAAATTCGAACAAAATAGGCGTAAAAAAGGGCGGGTAATTGAGCAATAGATCAAATTAGATCGCCACCTTCTTTATATTATTTTTCATACAATACTTTATTATTCTTTTTATATCCGGCCAGAAATGACGATTCTTAACCACTACGGCGATATCATTGCTGCCTTAAACCAATGCGCTGCCTTAATGGCTATTTCTACTTCGTTTCGTTCTTCTACTTCACTTTGTTCCGGCGATTGGTTGTGGCCGCTTCAACCGCATTATAAGCAAGCTCTCTACCTTTGTTTAAGGAGAGATCTGTGTCTGCAGCACGATCTGTCGATGCCGGTGAATCACACTTGGCAGGATTTCCACCACAAATTTCACATTCTCCCTCAACACCCAGCTTGTTCAACCCTCCGCAAGATCCCTTAATAGGTTCCCTGCCTAATATCACACCGATGGCCATGGCTGCCACACACACGACCATGGTCAAAAAAGCAAAAAATACCGTTGTCATTAGCCGCCTCCTATTTACTTTACTATTATCTACATTACTGTATATGTATATTTTACAACCATATTTGTATCATTAATAGTGCTGCTCGTTAAACTCATTCTAGTTTACTGATTCTTAAGCACCATATCCATCACGTATAGGTAAAATACTATAGCTATAAATACGATTATTCAATGAGCCTTCGAAAAGGTTCTGTGTACTTCTCAGTGAAGCCGTCCTGATGACGAATAATGAAGTAAGCTGACAAACCGAGCTTTTCGGCTAACTGATAGCCCCTTTCTGGTCCCAACACTGTTAAGCCCGTGGCAAAAGCATCAGTTCGCGCACTCGACTCACCCACCACGGTGACCGACGCTAGTTTGTGTGTTACAGGCTCCATCGTCACGGGATCGATAGTATGGGAATATCTAACGCCATCTTTTTCATAAAAATTTCTATAATCACCCGACGTTGCAACAGCGTGCTGCGGCAAACGCATCACGCGTTGCGGCACGCGCCCTTGCGCCACTGGCCGTTCTACGGCAATACGCCAAGCGTCACCTCGATGGCTTTTGCCACTCGTCCGCAGCTCACCGCCAACTTCAACAATAAAATCACTTAGGCTCTGGGCCAAGAGATACTCGGCTACTTGATCGACCCCATAACCCTTCGCTATTGCAGACAGATCAAGACTAATGGCGGCCAGCTTTTTGATACGATTCCTATCGGGTTCTAATATAAATAGATGGTGCCCTATTCGCTGTGGCGATTCGCTGATACTAGATTCAGTTGAGAGAGATTCAGTCGAGCGAGCTTCGTCGGATAACGTGGTAACATTCGGGCCAAATCCCCACTGTGCGACTACCTTACCGAGCGTAATATCGAATGCACCAGCCGTGGCACTATTGACCTCTTGAGCCAACGCAATAACTTCAGTTGTTTCTTTAGATAACATAAACCACTGATCAACAGGCGCAGCATTAAACAAGGATACTTCGCTGTTAGGATCGTAAGTCGACATTTTGTTATTAATCGACTGTAGCGTATTATCGATGCCGGTTCTCAGTTCTTGTAAATCTTTTTTTTCAAAGGAACCAACCAAGGTAACATTGTAGGTAGTACCCATGGTACTACCAGAAAAATGATAAGACTTGGGCTCAGCATCACAGCCAATTAGTAAATAGGTAACGCACAAAAAAAAGAGTGTGGTTAGCACTCTTTTTTTTAACAATGTCATCGCAACAATCTGCCCATTTAAAGCAAGATGACTCAAGTCGCTATCACCATACCAACGAATTAGCCGCCAAAGTCATCCAGCATGATATTTTCCGGCTCAACGCCTAAGTCTTCTAACATTTTGATGACCGACGAGTTCATCATAGGGGGGCCACACATATAAAATTCACAATCTTCTGGCGCCGGATGATTTTTCAAATACTCATCATAGAGTACTTGATGGATGAAGCCGGTTAAGCCTTCCCAGCTGTCTTCTGGCATTGGATCAGAGAGTGCCACATGCCATTTGAAATTCTCATGTTTAGCCGCCAAGGCATCAAACTCTTCTTTATAAAACATTTCTTTCAAACTACGTGCGCCGTACCAGAAAGAAATTTTACGCTTAGAGTCTATTCGTTTAAGCTGATCAAAAATATGAGATCTCATAGGTGCCATGCCCGCGCCACCGCCAACAAATACCATTTCAGCCTCGGTTTCCTTAGCAAAAAATTCACCAAATGGCCCGTAGACCGTAACTTCATCTCCCGGCTTCAAATTAAACACATAAGAAGACATCTTGCCAGGCGGAATGCCCTCAGAGCCGGGTGGAGGAGAAGCAATGCGGATATTGAATTTAACAACGCCTTTTTCTTCAGGATAGTTTGCCATGGAATAGGCTCTAATCACCGGCTCATCGACGACGGATACGTTTTCCCAAACCTTAAAGCGATCCCAATCTGAGTGGTACTGCTCTTCAATATCAAAATCCTTATAATTAACCGTATGAGGAGGACATTCAAGTTGCACATAGCCTCCTGCCCGGAAATCAACATTTTCACCTTCTGGCAACTTAAGCGTCAATTCCTTGATAAAAGTTGCTACATTAGGGTTCGATTCAACGGTACAAACCCACTTTTTAACACCGAAAACATCTTCCGGCACTTCAATTTTCATGTCTTGTTTAACGGCCACTTGACAAGATAGGCGTTGACCTTCCAGCGCATCACGCTTGGTAAAATGGCCCTCTTCAGTGGGTAACATCGAGCCACCGCCCTCTAATACAACGCATTTGCACTGTGCGCAGGTGCCGCCTCCGCCACAGGCTGACGAGAGAAAAATATTTTCAGCAGCCAGCGTTTGCAATAGCTTGCCCCCCGCTGGTACCGAAATGGTTTTCTCGCCGTTGACTTCAATATTAACGTTACCCGAGCTCACCAACTGAGAACGAGCAACCAATATTACCGCTACCAGTGTCAACACCACCGCGGTAAACATCATGACACCAAATATAATTTCTACACTCATAAGCATCTCAATATACTTAACTTCGCCGCGGCACCATTCGCTAAGCTAGCAGCAAAAAGTAGACAAATCCCTAAGTGGACAACTTAGATCTAAGAACTTAGATCTAAGCCTTGTCCGTTACACAACAACCATCGATTATATATCTATGCCACCAAATGACATAAAGCCTAATGACATCAGCCCCACCGTGATAAAGGTGATAC
>JANQMK010000254.1 GCA_028280085.1 Pseudomonadales bacterium | reverse complement strand
ATTTGTTGATAGCGAATGACTCATTGTCATTTAATGGTCGCTTTTCTGGTGTGCCTACCGATATTTTTGTTCCTGTGGGCGGGGTGCTTGGTATTTATGCCAAGGAGAATGGTCAGGGGATGATTTTTGAGTTAGAGGAAGAACCGCAACCAGAGCCACCTCCCACCGATGGAAAAGATACTGGCGATAAATCTCGCCCTTCTCTGAGAATTGTTAAGTAATCCTTTTAAATATCAAACCCTTCACCCCACTTTGAAGGCCCTAAGTTTCTAGAGTTGAGCTTCTAAGGCTGAGTATTTGGGTTGATGGCGGCGCCTGCCGCGGACAATTCACTACCACAGCCAATTATAATACTGTAAGCCAATAGTTCCGTCAGCTCGCAATGTAAGAGGTGCTAATGCTCTGAAAAGCGAAGCCAGTAGGCCGTGGGCCAGTGCTAGCGGTAAAATAGATTGGTATTTAAGAAATAGAAAGCTCCAAATAATGCCGAACAAAAATGTGCTTTCCATTAACGCAAAATTAGGTAGATGGGCTAGCGCAAAGATGAAGGCGGCACAGATACAAGCTGCGGGTTGGCTAACATAACTGGGTAAGTAGCCTTGTAGTACTCGATAACTTTGACGTGCTAATAGGGGGCCTAGAAATATTTGTTGTAACAAGCCCCACAGTGGATATACGATCACGTTTTGCGTGAGTTCTTCACTGTCTATACTGGCAAAAGTTTTTGCCACATAACCCATGCTAAGAATAAAAAACAACGGTATGAGAGAGAACAAGCCAGCTTGCAATAAGCCGTCTTTAGAGGGAATAATCAGTCCCAGTTTTTCTATCCAGCCACCTGGCTGATAGTAAAAGTGTAAAGATGTATAGAAGAGAAGGCTGGCAGCGGCGCCATATAGCCAGATTGCCGGCGTATTAAAACTCCAGGTAAGCCAGAGTGCGGCAAAGTGCGCGCAAGTTACTGCTATCACCCAAAGGGGTTTGCAAAAAAAAGATTTACCTTTAGTAGCTAGATTTACGACATTAGATAAGGTTAGTAGCCCAATGGCGCTGTACAAGCTATAAAGTAGCAAGGGTTTGTGAGTTAACGACAAGACGATATCTTGTGGCGGCTGTAAGTTTAGCGAGTTTAGCGTGCTTAAACCTCCTTTGTCGGGGAGCAAAATAATATTGGGGTATTGCCTTAATAGCGCTTCTCTGATAGCGAGTGATCTTTCTGGAACGCGCCAAAATTGATCTTCAATTACTATAGCTGGAGAATATTGGAATTCAGTTGACAATCTTTTCATGCCCGGTGTGAGCGGGTCTCTGTTGTTTTGGCTGAAAGCAAAGGAAGATAGGGGTTCTTGATAGTGGCTTTCGATCTCAGATAGTCTTAATATCTTTGGTGGATGATCTTCAGTTAAGTGGTTGATGGCGGCTGTGTCTAAACGAATATCATGAATAGTAAGCGCTGTGTTTTCTCTGTTGACAGGATTTAAGCGCAAGCCGCTGACTAATTGGTGGTTCTCTCCCCATGTTGTATTTTTAGGTTGGTGTTCTCCTATCGCTTTCCATGTTAGCTCCGATAATCTGATATCCAACAGTTGCCTACCTTTTTTCATATGAATCGGGGGCGATAAATAGAGTTTGGAGTAAGCGACATCTTTGAGTTTTAGACCGTCGGTGGGTACCGCAAATATTAAGTGCAGTTGGCCGGCTTGGCTCACTTCGACATCTATTTTTAATCGGTTATAGTGCTTTGCATTGACTACTCTGCCCTTTAGATTTAGCCAAAAATAGGAAGTATTAGCGGTTGTTTTTGCCGTGAAAGTATTGTCTTGAAAAGCATGTTGACTAAAACCGTAGAATTCATATCGTAGGATATCTCGATCGTTCTCCATAGGCCAATGAAAAGGCGATTGATTATTTTGTTGATGCCAAAGATCAGCTGTGGAGCGTTGAGTGAAAATGGCATCGTGAACGGCTAAGGCTAGTTGATTTAGTATCAGGCTGCCAATAACTGCGGCTATCAAATAGATAATGAGTTGTCTGTATTTCATAAGCTTTTGGTGTGGTTTTGAGATAAACGAATAAATGGTCGTTCAATAAAAACATAGGGGATGACGGAGAATGCCATTGTGAGCAATGTAGTAATAGCAAAAATCAGTAGTAGCTGGCCCGCCGTGGCTGTAGTGATGCTTGTCTTATCTGTAGTTTGAAACACGCATGCGGCTGCTAACACAATAAAGGGGAAGTGGAATAAATAAATAGGATAGATGAGTTTTGATAAAGGTTGCCATAACTTTATGGATAGAAAATTGGCGAAAGGTTTTGTGATGCCGGTAGGTACTAAGAGAGTTGCTAGTATAATGCTGGTGCCCAAGCAAAAAAGATATTTATTGAATGTTAGGTAGATTAAATTATGTAATGGATTAAAAGGCTGATAGAAGGTGTCAGATTTGTTGTGGATAGCGGGAAGTATAGCGCAGTACACAATAGCGCATCCGGCTAAAAAGTAAAGACTTGCAAGTAAAGGGTTAGACGTGAGATGTAGAATTAAACGCTGTTGGTGGAAGCCAATTAAGTAGGCTATGGTAGCTCCCAGTAAAAAAGGCCCTAATCGGGTATATAAATTGTAATACAGTAGGTTGCCGTAATTACTGGCGTAGGAAGATTCCTTATCAAAAAATTCATAGAAGGGGGTATTTAACAATTCGTCATTGTTTGTTACCACATAGAAGCGAACTGCGCAGATGACGGCAACGGCTGCGATAAGAATCAGTATTTGGATAATTGGGTGCAGATACTGTTGGCACCAGAGTGTAAACAAGAGCAAGAAGGGCAATAGCGCATAGAATTGCATTTGCACGTTTAGGGACCAGCCTATGGGGATAATATTTTTCTGGTCAGGTACCAAATTACTGATAAACAGGAGATTGGAGATTATATAGTGATAACGATCGGCATCAATTAATAAATAGAGCATTAATGCCGCCAAAAATAGCGGATAGATTCTATAGAGTCGCTTGATGTAAAAACGTTTAATGTCAAGCGAGTGTTTTATCTTGTATTCCTTTATTAGAGCTTGTGTAACTAAGTAACCGCAGAGTATAAAAATAATATCTGAACCTCGCGCTTGCCAGGCGATATTGAGCCAAGCAGGTAGTTGGCTGATATAGTGATGAATTTGCTCTTCTGTTAATAGTTTTGTGATGCCGACGGTGCAATGCAGTAGAATAACTAGCATAATCGCCATAGCTCTTACACCATCTAATAAACCGTCTCTCGATGGATTAACGATAAAGATCGATCTAAAGTCCTCTGCAACGGATAGTTGCTGTTTGTAGCGAGAGAATAGTTTCATGTGACTGTTATGTAATTAATTTTTGTACTCTATATTGTCCATAAAAATTCCGCCTAGGAAATGAGGAGCGCTATCTATGGGTAGATGTTGGTTGCTTTTGCTAGCGAAGGTCGCCGACTAACATGTTGAAGATCATATTACTTTTTGGGCATGACCAGCAAGTTGATAAAACCCTGATTACTAATGTCGGTATTGGTATATTTATTCCACCAGCGCAGTTCGGCAGGTCTAATCGGTTGTAGTCGGTGGTGAAGATGATCAATGTTATAATAGTTAAAGTTGTATTTAGATAGCTCTCGCCAGAGGTCTAAGCCTGAATCACCACAATGTCGTAGGCCATAAGGCCAGAATTCTATCACCATTTTTAAATGATCTTGGTTTAAAGCGATTACTTTGCGGAGCCCTTTGAGAATCTTACATTCTGCACCTTGAGTATCAATCTTTATAAAATTGACTTTCCGTGTTATTGGTAAAATGTGGTCGTCGCCTTTAACCAGTTGAACGTTGGTACAATGTCTTTTGGTAGAATCGGAATAAATGCGATGATCTCCGCTATTCTCTTCACATAAATACAGCGGGCTGGAATAGGTTTTATCGGATAATCCGCAGTTGGCGGAGGTTACGTTATTGAGCTGATTAATGCCTATATTGTCTTGGAGCAGACAAAAATTATTTGTTTCGGGCTCGTAAGCGATTACTTTGCCGTTAGGTCCGACCTGATTGGCGGTCACGATGGTGTAATAGCCGATATTAGCCCCGATATCAACGAATACATCACCGGCATTGAGGTTTTCCAAAATAATGCGGGTTTCAAATGGTTCCCACTGCCCTGTCGCGCGAATAGTGCTCGAGATTGTTTCATTGGGTGGGTTGTGTAACTTTAGTACCAGCTTGTTCGTGCATCCAGGTATCTGTAGATCTACTAGTGGCTGGGTTTTGCTGGGAGATAAACGGGTTGGCGTCATGATTGGTGGCGCGGTGCTTTAGTTTATATACTCAAAAACTTTGACAATTCTTTGTACGCCATAGCTGTTTCTGACGAGGTCGACAACCCTATTGCCCTCTTCGTGAGTAACTAACCCCATTAAGTACACAACACCATTTTCTGTTACTACCTTAATTCTGTTGGTCTCGATCGATTTGTTAAATAGCATTTTTGATTTAATTTTTGTTGTCAGCCAAGCGTCATTTAGCCCGGCGAAATGAGATCGAGAACCTTTTACTTCAAGCTCGTTATAGACTTTTCTAACGTTAACGACTTTGTCAGCCTCGACCCCAGCAGCGGATTTAAGTGCCTCGGATTCTACTTGTCCCGTCAGTAAGACGATACCGTTGTAGCTGACGACTGAAATGTTAGCCTTTGCCAGTTCAGGAATAGACTTTCGAATATTAACAGCAACTATTGATTCTATGGATGAATCATCTATTATGGCGCCAAGTGAGCGTTTGCCTGGGTTGGTTTCGACTGCGCCACTATGAGTTAGTGATAGGTAAGTCTCGCAGCCTGTTAATGTCACAAGTGTTGTCATAAGCATCAGAATAGCGACCACTTTCATTTAGACGTTACCTCCAAAAATCTGTCTATCAATAAGCTCGCAAAGGCAAAAGATGGTGAGAAGGTGGATTTCCTGTAAATGAGTTCTTGAATTTATCGGTACCCGGATCTCCAAATCTTCAGGTGTCAGAATGGACGCAATGTCTCCTTCGTGTTGGCCCGATAGAGCAATAACACTAATGTCCCTATCGTGTGCGGTCTTGATTGCATGTACGAGAACCGGTGAAGAGCTGTCAGTCGTCACTACAAACAGTAAATCTCCCGCTTGGCCTAAAGCGCGAATTTGTTTCGAGTAAACCTCATTGTAATTACTTTCGTTTGCAATTGCGCCTAATGTAATACTGTCAGTGTTGAGACAAATACATGGCAAGCTTGGCCGTTCTTTTTCATAACCAAGTATCAGGTTGGCCGTCATCTGTTGCGCGGTAGTGCCGGAGGTGCCACTACCGATTAGCATCACTTTTCCGTCATCAAGAAAACATTGTGTGATCATATCGGCGGCATCAGCAATGAGAGGAGTTAACACATCAATAGCATGCATTTTGGCCTCGATGCTCTCGTGAAACATGGCGATAACATGTTGTTCCAGATCAGTGTCTTTGTCTTCCATTACCTTGCATTCCTCCCTAAACGTATACTAATAGTTCTCGAGTTGAAAAGCATTGGGTATCCAACAGTATTGTAAATTTTTTGCATTGTCTATGCTGTTTGTTGCTATCACATCAAAACGGCAAGCAACTTTATCTGTTAGGTTGTTCTTTTGCAGGTACAATGTAGCAGTTTTGATTATTTTTGCTTGTTTTGCCGGGGTAACCGTTTCAACGGCAAGGCCGTATGCAGAGCTTTTTCTTAATCGAACTTCAATAAAAACGAATATATCTCTATCCTTCATTATCAAATCAATCTCGCCTTGGCGCCCTGTAAAGTTGCGCGTAACCAGTTTAAGTTTCTTGGCTTGCAGGTATTTGATTGCATTATCCTCCACCAAGCTGCCTTTGATCTGAGTGGGGGATTGTTTCTTAGGCTTAAATATTTGCTGGAACATCATTGCTAGTCAACGTCGGTATTTGGGTGGCGGTGCCGCGAGAAAACTTACCCCAAATGAGCTCTCTTTGAATGATTCTATTTGGTAGTAGTTTTAAATTTCCTGTTTTACCATATAATTTAGTATCGGCGATAAGTTCCAGCTGTTTAATTCTTGGGATAAGGCGAAAGGCATCGATACCAAGTGCTGCGAGGCGGTGAAAAGCTGGCGGCACATTTGATATTTGCTCTATTTTTTGCTTAATATTGGTCTGCTCGAAACTCCAGGGGATATCGGGGAATACAATATCATCTAAATCCTGATCTTTTTCTGGCTTTGCTGCTCCACTAAATACACTTGAAGTGGCAAGTACTGGGATATCTCCACCAAAGTGAAACGCTAGTGTCGGCTTTATTTGTCTGGCTTGTTCCGGATTGGCGGCGAGAAAAATAACATCGATATCCTGTCGACGACGAGGTGTAAACTCGATGGGTTGTTTGGCTAAACGCTGAATGCGTTTAGCGCGTTGCTTGCTTTCTAATACATTAAGAGCAGATTGAATAGTGTTGGAGTAGTCATTCTCGCCGGTGAAGCTATTCATAGCGATAACTTGGCCTTCTGCTTGACTCCAACCATCGAACAGAGATAGAGCGACCCGATTACCCCACCTCGAATCAGGGGTCAAAATAAGTGCCTGTTCGTAACTTTCTAATCTAGCACGTTTTACCATTTCTATGACTTCATCTTCAACCGCCAAGCCGAACTGATAGAGTTCAGCAGGTGGTGATGTATTGGTGTTGACATAGTTCAAAGCTAGCGTAGGAACAGGCAG
>JANQMK010000253.1 GCA_028280085.1 Pseudomonadales bacterium | reverse complement strand
AACAATTGTTTAATATTAATTTCGAACCATGGATCACTACCATTAATAAAAAGTTGCAACGTATCTCGCGGTGAAGCTGTTACGATAATTTGTTGCATTAATGCTTGGTCAATAACCTGGTCCCAACACTGCACAAGATCAATCAAACAGCCTGTACCTAATTCCTCAATAGCAAAACGTTTTATTTCAAGATAGCCGCAGCGATCAGCCGGAGAAAACATCACAAGTTCAACCCCTTCGTTATCGCTAACGTCATACGTTGTCCTGTGAGTACCGTCATCCAACGCTAGGTTATTGGCAGCCATTTTTTTTGCGCTATAGGTCACGTCAGAGGTAGACATCCAATGGAGCCTTTGCACAAACTGATTCATAACACTACTTGAATCTACGGTCTCCAGCACGGCGCGATTTACAGCCTCGGCTTCGGATTTTGGTGCCAGTAACAAAACATATTGGTAGACTAACGCATCGGTCCGTTTCTGAATAAGCTGGAGCAACGCACTTGGCAATAGTTCTGGCTTGAAATGCGAGAACTCACTTTTGCTCAGCGGTATGACTACTTGCTGCATTGATAATATGTCGTAACCAGCAGTAAGCACGTAATCACAAAGTGATTGCTGCGTATAGAACTTAACATGGGTACGGTCCAAAATACCTTCTTCGCGATAGTTAAACTGGCCCTCTAACAACTCTAAGGCAACACCGATATACGATACATTTGGGATAGATAAAACAATTCTGCCGTCATCAGTTAGCAAGCGCTGCAACTCCGCCAATACAGCTGTCGCATTGACTAAATGTTCCAATATATCAGCGCAAATAATATAGTCGTAACGCCGGGCCGCCAGTTGCTGTATCCAATCCAGCTGATCAAGATCATATTGAAATATCTCGCGATAGTAGGGCTCTGCTTTGACAATAAATTCATCCACCAATTCAATACCATCGACAACACAGTCTCGCTCAGTTGCCAAATACCGACCTAAATCGCCAACACCAATACCCAAATCCAAGACTGAGCTACCCGGTTTTACGCATTTAGCTACCTTACTTAATGAATCAGTACCATCAGACTCGATTTTACGTTGGTATTTCATTCTACCAGCTTGTATTTCTTCAACTTCCATCATAAACCTTGCCGTCGCCTTGCCCGAGCCGTCACCGCAGTTAGTGCTATTTGACCGCTATGGTATCTCCAAACGGTATACTAAATAAAAGCAGCGTATTATAGGCTAATTGGCAACAGTGCAACAGGCACAGTAGAAAGTCTTTAAAGAAATCCGGTTGAGCGTGTCAATACACTATTTTTAAACCACCTAATACCAGAGTTTTACACCGCTAAGCTGCTAAGTTTGCAGCCAAAGGATATACATTACTATATGGTTATTATAATATCTGAGCTGTTGTTGTGGCACTCAATTCAACATAGCTTTTAACGACATGGCTTTTAAAAAAGGATCTTAACAACGAATCTTGGCAACAAAGCTTGAAAATAACCCCTAACGGCATAATGACCAACCCAATGCAGATGTTACTGAAAACACTGTTTTACGTTTAATTTATAATCACACCGACTGATAAAGATGGTCAAAGATAATCAACTAGGCATCCCTCGATTTGACGAAGAGCAATTTAAAACGCTAAATAATACTGGTTTTAAGCTTATTGGCGCTCCCTCCCCCAACAAAGAAAAGACCATTATCGTCGTTGGTACAGCGAGAAGCGGCACTTCGGCAATAGCAGGCATGCTAAATAAGCTCGGTGTCTTCATGGGGGCTACCGCTGACCAGCCTATTTTTGAAGATGTTCATCTCACCACTAAAATAGAGTCTGGCGCAACGGCAGAAGCGTTAGAGATTATTGGCGCTTACAACCAGGAACATCAAACCTGGGGCTTTAAACGGCCATCGTTTATTCAGCATCTTAGCGACTATCACCATCAGTTCAGAAACCCATGTTATATCATTGTGTTCCGCGATCTGTTAGCTGTGGCAAATCGCGCAGAGATTTCTCATCAACTCAACATCGTCAATATGCTTAATAAACTACTAAAAGATATGGAGCAGATAATTCGTTTTGTCAGTCAACACAACCCAACCGCCCTACTGGTCTCCTACGAAAAACTTCTTAATAACCCTGCCGATTTCGTTAATCAAGTGATATCTTTTTGCGATTTACAACCAAACGCGACACAATTGCAAACCGCAATTGACTCTATCGTACCTAGCCCACAACACTATCTGGAAATGTCTCGCATTAACAAAACACGCGGGCGCCTTGATATCGCTAACCAAGACGGCATTCTCGGCTGGGCTCAATATACATCACAGCGTGAAAAAATACCCACCGTTAGCTTATTAGCTAACGATAAAGAAATTATACGAGTCCAAGCCAATCAATTTCGACAAGATCTGCTCGATATGAAAATTTCGACCACCGGTCGTTGCGCCTTTAAAGTGTCTGCTCAGCAGATTACGCAACTCAACCTCAAACATGGCGATACTATCCGAGCTAAAGTCGACGACGATATTTTTGACCTGCGGAATAGCCCGCAAACTTACTCGAATAACGCAGGCTTATTCCGCAAGGTTAAGCGTTTTCTTTTTGACTAGTTGTACTTGAGAATTGCACTTGGAAATCATACTTGAGAAATTGAAATTGTATTCAGGAAACCCTAACAGCGCTCTCGTTAGGCGACAGCTCTATCAATAGCAATCTCAGTAGTACTCTCAATAGCATTCGACACGCCTGATAATTAAAACGCCTATCAATAATGAAGAAATACTTTAACATTAAATAAAATCACAGTGCTTAGCAAAGTCATCATCGTGCTGCACCAAATGGAAAATCTTTTTATCTAACACTAGATTACGTCGACGCATGTAATTGTGAATCCAAAAAGTTAATTTCTTATTAAGCTGGGGCGCTCGCTTAATCATATTAGTTCGAAAAAGAAAAGATAGCCATAAACGTGAGAACAGATCGACGCCCTGCACAGCGTCTAGCCGGCATAATTTATCTCTAAATCCTGCACCATGGTGATAAGCCACATCACCGTAGACACCGAACCAAAGCGGATGAATATTTTTCTTATTGGAACGTAACAACGGTTTCCAACATATATTTTTTTCAGCTAACTTACCATACATCATCCCTCCCACATCAGATATTAGCCGACCGTTGCTGTCACGCCATTTCGCGCCAGCGCGCCAATCGCCATCAATCTCTCGCCAAAACTTTACCGTTGTCAAACAGAAACATGGATGCGGCTGCTGATCGCCATTGTTTTCTTCACGCTTTACTGCAATAAGAGGATAATCTTCTAGTTGATCGATCAAGGGGGCTATGTCTGCAATCGGGAAGGCATCGCCATCAATAAAGAGTAAAATATCGTCCTGGCCGCCTATATCACAAGCTTTTTCTGCTAACTGATTCAGCTTAATAGCATGATCGCGTATTGGCTTGTCGTCACTGTAATCAAATTTATGATAGTGCTGCTTGTCAATGCCATTGAGAAAAGCCATGGTGGTAAAAGGTTGAGGGATATAACGCGCAAAATAACGCAACTGAATATCAATCCAAATATCCGTGTGCCAGTGCACGACCATAATATAGATAGTTCTTCTGTTCACCTAACTGTACCTTGTCACTGAAAGCTAATTTCTGAGAAAAAAAGCCTTTAAGTTTTTCAAATAGTCAAATCTATCCTTTTTGTGATTTTTATCTATCGACGGTGAGCTAGCTTGGCTAATCCCCGAATCGTTAACACCATGTCTGTTTTCCAATGTTTGAATCTTTCTCTCTTGCTCATTAAGACGCGCACGTAACAAGGAAATCTGGTGCTGCTGATAACTAACGAGGCCCGCCATGGTATCCCGCAGCCTAGCTAAATCGATATTATCAGTCAGCTGTGGTACCCCTTTTTGCTGTTCAACTTCAGGAAAAAGCATTTTCCCCGGTTCTTGTGCACCATGCACACGGTAAGTTGTTAGAATGTTCTGGTTGGACAATTCAAATTCAGACAAAAACGATTGACGATCAGCATCACTCATCAGCCGCCGCGTATCATATCGATCATCAAAACCAATCACTTCAGAAATTTCAGTTAATACGCCTATTAAGAACCGGTTAGTAATATCTCCTCTATCAAAACGATGGACTCGGTTAATAAAGTTTAAAATATCATAAGCCGGACTGGCATTCTTGCGATAATTATCGTACTTGAAATCCTCTAGACCATCGACTCCAACCAACGACAGCAGGTCTCTTTCAATACCCCCTCGCTGTTCGAGTGTTTCAAACACACTAATAATAACATTATCTCTACCAAACTGCTGAGCCCACTCATGTAGCATGGTAGAGTAGTCCAAATATTTTTTCCGGTTCTCGCTCGCCAAATACTCTTCCATACAATAATCTACCGGCAATAAACCACCTTTAATCTCCTGAATATAGCTGGACAATGCAACATCATCTTGCCGGCGAACATAACAAATAA
>JANQMK010000215.1 GCA_028280085.1 Pseudomonadales bacterium | reverse complement strand
AGCATTCCAGACAAATCTATTGGCATTAAATGCTGCAGTTGAAGCGGCGCGAGCAGGCGAGCAAGGTCGGGGCTTTGCGGTTGTTGCCGGCGAGGTAAGGAACTTGGCCCAGCGCTCTGCCGAAGCCGCGAGAGAAATTAAAGATCTTATCCGAGACAGTGTTGAAAAAGTTGAGGGTGGTACAGAATATGTTAATAGGTCGGGTGAGACCTTACGTGAAATTGTTGAGGCTGTAACGGGCGTATCAACGATGATTCAGGAGATCGCCGATGCGGCTAAAGAGCAGAGTTCTGGTATAGAGCAAGTCAATACCGCAATCACACAAATGGATGAAATGACTCAACAAAATGCGGCCTTAGTTGAACAAGCATCTGCCGCTGGGGAGACTATGGCGGAACAAGCTAGAACGATGTCAAATATTGTTGGTTTCTTTAATACAGGAACGAGCCAACGAAAATATGCTTCATCTACAGCGTCGGTAACTGTTGCTAAGTCAGCACCTGTAGCTGCTGCACCTGCACCCTCAGCTGCGCCTGCGCCCGTATCCTCAGCTGCAGCTACAAGTACAAGTACAGCTAAAACAAGTACAGCTAAAACAAGTGCAGCTAAAACAAGTGCAGCTAAAACAAGTACAGCACCAAAACCTTCCGCACCACCATCACCTGCTGCAGATGAAGACTTCGGTGGACAGTCGCCTTCCGGCTACAGCGTTGCTGATGATGAATGGGAGGAGTTTTAATAACGGCAGTTTACTGATACGACAAAAAGTGTCAGCATGTTATGTTGTCTCTTATAATCTTGTAAAAAGCAAATTTTAATGGTCTGGAGTTGATGGAAGAGATTCAGCAATCGATAAGTTTTTCTGAGCGAGAGTTTCCGATGACTGAGGAGAACTTTCAGCAGATTAAGGATATTGCTTACGAGACAACGGGCATCAAGCTATCTGACCATAAAAAGGAGATGATATACAGTCGTATTGCTCGGCGCATTCGCTCGCTTGGACTAAGCAACTTTGATCAGTATTGTGATTTGATTAGCAGTGATTCTAACAGAGAGCAGAGCGATTTTATCAATGCCATTACGACTAATCTAACCTCGTTTTTTCGTGAGGAACACCATTTCGATTTTATGCGTGAAACCGTGATTCCCGATCTGAAATCGCGGCATCAGAAGGATCGTAGAATACGTATTTGGTCGGCGGGCTGTTCGACTGGTGAAGAACCTTACTCGCTTGCTATCACTTTGCACGGAGAATTTCCAAGGACCGGTTGGGACCTGAAAATCCTAGCCACCGACTTGGATTCCAATGTGCTTGCCCATGCTTCCTCTGGTCGTTATCGCCGAAGTAATGTTGAAGAAGTTAAAAACCCTGCGATAAAAGATGGATTTCTAAAAGCTTCTGATAAAGAAGACACATTGAAAGTTAGAGATGAAATCAAGAAACTTATTAGCTTTAAGCGGCTGAATTTGTTGGAACAGTGGCCTATGAAGGGTCAGTTTGATGTTATATTTTGTCGAAATGTAGTCATTTATTTTGATAAGGCGACTCAACGTGCCTTATTTGAACGCTATGCTAATATTCTGACACCAAACGGGTATTTATTTATTGGTCATTCAGAGTCGTTGCATAGGGTGAGTGAGCGGTTTCGGTTACTAGGTAAAACGATCTATCAGAAAATAGATTGACACTAAGATAAAGTAGACGGGAGTCAGTGTGGTATTGTCATCTTCTGCTCAAAGAGTATTACCTACCCCAATAGAGGGCTTTGACCATATTAATCGCTATTGGGATAGGACGATGAATTTGCCCGCGGCAAAGATATTACCTGGTGAGCTTTACGTCAGTGTTGCGGGGGAAATGATAGTTACGGTGTTGGGTTCATGTATTGCTGTGTGCATTCGTGATAAGCGCAAAGGCATTGGTGGTATGAATCATTTTATGTTGCCGGAAGAGACAGAAAATAGCAGTGATGCCTGGAGAGACTCGATGCAAGGCGTATCAACTCGCTATGGTAACTGGGCGATGGAATGTCTGATAAACGAAATTCTAAAATCTGGTGGCGAAAAAAAGCATTTGGAAGTAAAAGTGTTTGGCGGCGGTAAGGTGCTAAATAATATGACCAACATTGGTGCCAAGAACATCGAGTTTGTTCATCGTTTTTTAAGTAGTGAAAATCTCAGTATCACCGCGGAAGATACAGGCGACATTTATCCGCGAAAGGTGTTATATTTTCCGGATACCGGTGCAGTGAAAATCCGTAAACTGAAGAAAACACATAACGCCACTATTGAAAGACGGGAAAAAGAATACATTGACCAGTTGTCCTCAGAGAAAGGTCAGGGTTCGGGTTCAGTTGAACTGTTTTAATTTGATAGGTATTTTATACAGGTATCAAATGAACAGAAAATCAAAAATAGCCCATTGGCGCACTATCTATTGAGTTTTTTTGCTGTAAGATAATTGGTTTTTTTAAGGTCATTCGATGTCTACAGGCAAAGAGAAAAAGATAAAAGTTCTGATCGTAGACGATTCTGCATTGCTACGTTCTGTTTTGACAGAAATATTTAATAGTGATCCCAGGCTCGAAGTTGTCGGTGATGCGTGTGATCCCTATATCGCGAGAGAAAAAATTAAGGCACTTAACCCTGATGTCATTACGTTGGACATTGAAATGCCACGTATGGATGGCATTTCGTTCCTAAAAAAAATTATGCGACTTCGCCCCATGCCTGTTGTTATGGTGTCTACATTAACTGAAAAGGGGGCTCCCGCGACACTTGAAGCGTTAGAAATCGGTGCTTTTGATTACATTGCAAAACCCAAGGAAGGTGCCAGGGCATTAGAAGAATATAGTCGGGAGATTATTGAAAAGGTGGTTGCCGCATCGAAATCTCGTGTTAGACCAGCAGAAAACCTGGTGAAGGTGAAGCCAAAGAGCAATAAAATTGTCTCGCCTGCTTCCAGTAATTTATTAAAGAAGAATATGGTATTAGCCATAGGGGCGTCAACGGGTGGTACTGAGGCCATTAAAGATGTATTAGCTGACATTCCTGGAGATTGCCCTCCAATCGTTATTTCACAGCATATTCCCGAGGTCTTTAGCGCATCTTTTGCGAAGCGGTTGGATTCTCTTTGCGCAATGAATGTGTATGAGGCGAAACACGGCCAACCGATTCATCCCGGCTGTGCTTACTTGGCACCAGGCCATAGTCATTTGAAAATAACCAAGTCTGTTTCTGGCGCATTGGTCTGTACGCTTGATAAGGGTGAGTTAGTCAATCGCCATAGACCGTCAGTTGAGGTTATGTTTGATTCGGTGGTCAAGAATTATGGCAAAAACGTTATGGGAGTGCTGTTGACCGGTATGGGAATGGACGGTGCTGCTGCGCTATTGCGAATGAAACAAGCGGGGTGTATTACCGTTGTGCAAGATGAAGCGAGTAGTGTCGTTTGGGGTATGCCTGGGGCTGCCTATAAAATGGGAGCTAGTGATAACGTTTTAGCGCTAGATAAGATTGCTGGATTTATTATTAAGCAATGTTATCGGGCAAAAGCTAGCTAATCGAAAGTTTGTCTAATGAGAAGAGATTGTCTCCTGAGAATTGACTTTTTAATAAGCAATTGATTTAAAAAAAACTGAGGCAATCATAAAACGAGTTAGGGCTACAAGCGGGTTTGGTCTATGCTATTAGTTATGGCGCAATTAACTTATTACGGGTTATCCACACTCATTATTGCTCACTGATTATGGTTTTGATGCGTTGTTGTATGGATTGGATATACAAGAGGTAAAAGATGACTATTACTGCCAAGACTTCTGCGGACGGAAGTGAACTGACCATTAATATCCAGGGTCGCTTTGATTTCAGTGCCCATCAGGATTTTAGAAATGCTTATGAAAAGTGCAATGGTCAGCCAACATCCTACTTGGTCGATATGAATGAGACAACTTATCTGGATAGTTCTGCGTTGGGCATGTTGCTGTTATTACGTGATCATGCAGGTGGTGATAATGCGAACATCCGCATCGTGAATTGCAATCCCGATGTGAAGAAGATATTGACCATCTCTAATTTTGAGCAGCTCTTTACCATCCAATAGCATCCAGCCCCTCGAGCAAGCGATGCTTTTGGAGGAATGATTCGATGCCCTTGCTGTTTAGGAGTGTTGGTTGATGGATTTCGATGATAAGCCTCTAAAGGTCTTAATCGCTGACGATACAGACACTGATCGCCTCATTCTTACCAGTATCGTAAAAAAGCAGGGCCATGAGGTAATTACTGCTTCTGACGGTTTGCAAGCGGTGCAGAGCTTTATTAATGAAGGCCCTGATATTGTCTTGCTGGACGCGCTAATGCCACGTATGGATGGCTTTGAAGCGGCCAGACAGATTAAGTCCATCGCTGGGGAAGAGTTTGTACCCATCATTTTCCTCACGTCATTAAAAGATGCTGACTCACTTGCCCAGTGTTTGGATGCAGGGGGCGATGATTTTCTGTCGAAGCCCTATAACCGCATTATTTTGCAGGCCAAAATCAAAGCGTTTCGCCGCATGCGAGCAATGCAGCAAACGATGCGCGAGCAGCGCGATCAAATCGCAATTCATAACGAACATTTGATTACCGAACAGGAAGTGGCCAAACAGGTTTTTGATAATGTTACCCATTCCGGTTGCGTCGATGCAGCTAATATTAAACACCTTCTGTCACCTTTAGCCGTATTTAATGGCGATGTGCTGTTAGCCGCCATGCGGCCATCGGGTAGCATGCTGGTCTTTCTGGGAGACTTTACCGGCCATGGATTGCCGGCAGCGATAGGCGCAATGCCACTTGCTTCGAGCTTCTACGGCATGGCTCAAAAAGGTTATTCGATGTCGGATATCCTACGTGAAGTCAATCAAAAGCTAAAAACGACCTTGCCGGTTGGCGTGTTTTGTTGCGGTTGCATGATTGATATGAATTTTAATAAACAAAGCATGTTAGTTTGGCTAGGGGGGTTGCCTGATTGTTACTTGTATCGTCATCAGCAGCGGGAATTGGAGATCATTACTTCTGACCATCTCCCGTTGGGTGTTTTATCCGGACAAAAGTTCAGTGATAAATGTACCTCATATGATTTGCAACCTGGGGACCGTTTCTATATGTGGTCCGACGGTATTCATGAAGCGCAAAACCCTGCGGGTGAAATGTTTGGTAGTGAACGGCTAGAAGGCGTCTTTCGCAAAAACCGCAATGTTGAAACGCTATTTGATGAGATTGGCTGGACAGTCAATAGCTTTATTGGTGAAGGCGAGCGCGATGACGATATATCCGTGGTAGAAGTAAAAATGGTACCGCCGGAAGAGATCTCTGAAGAAGTTATGGCGGTTACTAATAGCGGTGGCCATGGACCAAAAAATTGGGCGATAGACTTTGAGTTGCGCAATGAAACCTTCCGTGATTATAACCCTTTGCCAATGATGCTAAACGTCATCATGGAAGTACCGGGTTTACGGCCTCATAGCGGTTCGGTCTATACCATTCTCGCCGAACTTTACTCAAATGCGTTAGAGCATGGTGTGATGGGGTTGGACTCCCAGTTAAAACAAGATCCAAGTGGTTTTGCCGAATACTATGCCAAGAGAACCCAGCTTATGAACGACCTTGTTAATGGCAAAGTGCATTTTCATTTTGAGCATATCGGCTCAGATGATGCGGGTGAATTGCTAATACGGGTTGAGGATAGTGGCAAGGGGTTTGATTATTCGAACAAAATAGAAGGAGACCATGCTACCGAAGGTTATTGTGGTCGTGGCATTCCCTTAATCAGGGACATGTGTAAACGGTTAGACTATTTAGGCGCAGGTAATATTGTAGAAGTAGTATACGCTTGGTCTCACCATTGATTTTTGATTCTAATACCATATTTAGTGCTAGTCGTTAACACTAATCGTAGTGTAGGCTTGGGTCGTGAGTATGTTAGTACAGTTGGTAATGGCAACCAATAAACTATTGGCCTGAAAATACGATTTTTATTATGAAAAGTTATTACACAAAGGACTAAATATGAATGAGATTTGCTCTGGTGAACTTGAAAAAACCAGCTAGATGGTTCAGATTTAGTTTATTATCGCTAAATGGTTTGTGCAGGCTGTTTGCCTTTGTTTGTTAGTAAAATGTCGGTTGGTATAATATTGGAGCCAAGGCAGAAAAAGAATAAAATAATGGGTGACGAGGTATAAATACCTCAGTTATAACGTTTACTGAGTAGTTATAGTAGTGTAGTAAAGTTATACAAATTGAGACGGAGCAAGTCATGGTAACGCCATCAGATCATATTGATACCGAAACATTGGCAGAGTTAAAAGAAGTCATGGAAGACGAGTTTCAAGTTTTGATCGATACCTTTTTGTCCGACTCACAAAAGCGTCTTGCCTCGATTAAACAAGCATTAGAAAGTGATAGCGCTGATGATCTCCGCTCCTCCGCCCATAGTTTTAAAGGCAGCAGCAGTAACATTGGCGCGCCAACGCTGGCGGGACATCTGAAGAAAATGGAGGATATGGGACGAGAAGGTAATTTGTCTGAAGCCTCTAGCGCGTTAGAACTGGTTGAGGCTGAATACCTCGCCGTTCAGCAATCCTTGCGCGAACTCATGTAGCCAATTCGTGCAGCCAAATCGTATAGGCCAAATCGTATAAATAGTCTCTTGCCGTCAAACCTCATTATTCTCACTTAACACTTACTCTCTGTCTCGTGCTTACTAAGATATATGCAAGCAAGATACATCTAGGGACAATCCATGTCTTATCATCGAGGCCACCTTCTTATTATCCTGAGGTGCTTTAGTCAACGATATAATATCCTCTCTTAGCCTTCTGATACCAACCACATGGCACCAACCACATGGCACCAACCACATGGCACCAACCAAAGTTGGCCGGGTTTTTGCAAATTTACTATTACCGAAAGCTTTTCTGCAAGCTGTTGCCGCTTTGGAGTTTTTATGACTATACCTACATTGCCTATAGCCCATGTGGCGCCTGCGCCGCCAGTTTCGACTGACGCGCCAACGGCAGTACCTACCAACGCAAATAAATCTGATATAGGGCCTACGACAACGCCTGCGTCATCTAGTGCCAATAGCGATACAGATTTTAAGCGAGCTTTCGATCAAGCAACTGAAAAATCAAGAGTTAATACGAAAAGTGAGCCTGAAAACTCACGTGGCGATAGTGAAGCTAACGCTAACGATAGTGAGCCTCAGTATCAGACACAGGATAGCCAGCATGTAGCGGTTAATGAGAAGACGACTAGCGATGAATTGCAACATCCTAATCAAACTAGCCTTCAGCTAAGCATTCAACCGTTGCCACAAGTACAAGTAACGGTAGTTCAAGCACCTATTTTGCCGGTAGAAACGGTCGCTAGTGGTTTAGTGGTAGAAAATACAGACGGCAACATTATTCCGCTGGATACGGAATCCGAGTCGACGGATGCCGTTGAACCTGCGGCAATCCCCTGGCTTCAGTGGCGAGCGCGCCAGGTTCAATCTAGTGTTAGCCTAGAGTCAGAGGAGCCAAATATTACTGCTCCTATCGCTCCTACTGCCCCTACCGTTCCTACAGTTGTATCCGCCGTTAGTGCAACAGCTGATGAACCTATTGAGACGATGGTTGATAGTCCGGTGAAAGAGATATTGCCAGTCGATATGAAGCAAGAGCCAAGCGCTGAAAAAGTAATACCAAGTGTTCCGACCGTGACAATAACTAACACGTCTGTCGTTACTCATGCTGGTCCCAGTGTCGGCAAACATGTAGATGGCACGTCTATGGAAACGAACACCGTTAAATTGACTGAGCCGACGAGAAATCAATTACAAAATTTGTTACTTAATAGTAATAAAATGACAATTTCCAGTGAAATAGCTGATAACAAGACTGACAAGGTGATAACGGATATTATCAGTGGGCAAAATAATCGTTCAATCGAAAATTATAGTAGCAGTAAGAGCTCGACAATCGATACGGCTGAGGTTAGGTCAGTAGCAAATAGCGCGAAAGTGGAGTCAAATATGTTTGATTTCCGTAGCGTGAATATGAATAACCAGGCGACAGTGACTCCGCAAGTTGCTAATGAACAAAGTCGGGTAGCGCCGAGTACTGTAGATGTTACTAACGGCGAATTACAACGAATGTTTGGCAGTTTGAAATTACAGACGGGTAGTAATGAGTGGAACAATCAGTTGGTTCAGCAGGTCCGTTGGCTCAGCGCTAATCAGTCGAATACGGCAGAGATTCGATTGGATCCGCCAGAGCTAGGCACAATAAATGTAAAAATTAAAGTAAGTGCAGATCAACAAGTCAATGTGAGTTTTACCCCTCAACATAGCGCTGTAAAGGAAACGTTAGAACAAACCCTGCCGCGCTTAAAGGAAATGCTTGAGGCCGGCGGCATGAGCCTAGGCGACGTGGATGTTTCCGATCAGTCATTGTCGCAGGGAACTGATGAGGAAGTAGATAGCGATGATGAACAATTAAAAGCGCTAGGTGGTGCTGGTAGTGATGACGATGCCAACGTGGAAGAGATATTAATTGATTTACCTCGCCGAAGTGAAGGTATTGTTGATAGCTTTGTATAGTAGTTTGTCGAGATTCTAGTTGTTCGACAAAGCAGATCTTAGGTGGTAAACCTAGCCTATCGGGGGCTTCGGCCCCCTTTTTTTCTTATCCTTTCATTTGCGCCCCCACTATTCTAGCGGACGGAGAGCATTTTCCCGCAATTTACGTCGATTGGTTTCTTTGTCTGAATTCAATGTTAAGTGACAAAAAACTGCCAGTAGAAACCCAAAGCAATCTTAACTCATTGTAATTTAATACTTTTTTTATTTTTTATCGAATGGCATGTTGTTTGCTGTGTCTATTAGGTGCGACCTAATAATAGCAGGTTGGGTGTTACTTAGGCGAAATCAACGAATTGCCGCAAACTAATGCCGGAGCATTATTAAACCGTCAACCTGGGTTAATACTTAAAGTGGTAACTGAGGTAGGAAGAACTGTTTGGGCAACCGTACACAGAGTTGGAGCTACCGATTATTGAAGCCGGAAGGCTAGCAACTTCCGAATGAACAAACGGGATAGATCATGGCAGAAGAACTACTAGAAGAAGTCGACGTTGAGGACCAACCGTCGGGCAAAGGAAAGATTATCATTCTAGCAGTGGTGGGTTTAGTGTTGATTGCTGCATCGGTTGTCGGAACACTTTATTTTCTCGGTGCGTTTAGCGATGATGTCGCCACGGGCGAGCAATCGGCGGAAGAAAAAGAAGAAGAACCTTTGGCACCAGCAATCTATTTCCCGCTTAGACCACCGCTCATTGTAGCCTTTTCATCGCGTGGTAGACAGCGTTTCTTGCAAGCACATATCACTATTATGTCTCGCGACCAAGAGGCAATTGAAGCGGTTCAGTTACATATGCCAATGATAAGAAATAATTTGACTATGTTGTATGGCTCGCAAGAATACGATGCTTTAAGAGGAAGAGAAGGTAGAGAGTTTGTTCGTCAAAAGACAATAGAGGAAATACAAACCATATTAACTCAGGAAATTGGTCGGCCTGGTATAGAAAACATTTACTTCACCAACTATGTCATGCAGTAGTATGTCGTAGCATGGGGCATGCTTGGTTATCAATATGTTTAGCTTAGCAATTTTGTTATCTAGGTTTTTTTGGTCTTCACTGACTGGTTTGAGTTGTTAGTACGAAGTTAAGTTGGGGAGCTGTAAGTGCAGGATTTATTATCGCAAGACGAAATTGATGCGTTGTTACATGGTGTTGATGACGGCGACATTGATCTCGAAGAAGAGGAAGACGCGGCAGGGGCGAAAGGCTATGACCTTACCACCCAAGACCGAATCGTACGTGGGCGTATGCCCACGCTCGAAATGATTAATGAGCGATTTGCCCGTTATACACGTATAAGCCTATTTAATTTATTACGTCGCTCCGCCGATGTTGCCGCTGGCGGCATTCAAATTCAAAAATTTGGAGAGTATGTTCATACGCTTTATGTTCCAACGAGTTTGAATATGGTCAAGTTCAGACCTTTGCGCGGCACGGCACTCTTTATCTACGATGCCAAGTTAGTGTTTAAACTGGTTGATAACTTTTTTGGTGGTGATGGGCGCCACGCTAAGATAGAAGGACGTGAATTTACCCCAACGGAACTGCGTGTTGTCCAGTTGATTATGAACCAGTCTTTTATAGATTTGGCGGAAGCGTGGCGGACTATTATGGACATTAGCTTTGAGTATATGAGCTCAGAGGTTAATCCCAGTATGGCCAATATTGTCAGTCCAAGTGAAGTGGTTGTAGTAAGTACTTTTCATGTGGAGTTAGATGGCGGCGGGGGTGATATGCATATTACCATGCCTTACTCCATGTTAGAACCTATCAAAGAAATACTGGATGCCGGCTTGCAAAGTGACGTTGATGAAACAGATGATCGTTGGATAGCGGCGCTACGTGATGAAATTATGACAGCTAACGTAGATTTGGATTGCAAAATTGTGGAGCGTGAGTTGCCTTTGCGTGATGTGCTGGAGCTGAAGTCAGGCGACGTTATACCTGTCGAAATGCCGGATAAGATTACCATTACCGCTAATGGAGTGCCGGTCTTCGAAAGTGCGCTGGGGATCTTAAAAGGCCACTATGCTTTAAAAATTGTATCTCCTCCAATTGTTCAACCGCCACCAAAAAATGACTTGATATCAAAAACGCGCAAAAATGTGACGGGGCCTAGCTAATTGATGGTGGGGTAGGGGCAAAGGAATACGTCATGCAATTTGATAATGTGAGTAATGGTTATGTCTCGTAAAGGAGCTAAAGGTAGGCATAACGAAACGTGCATTAAGGGAAGATAACCATGAGTGATGATGACAATACAAATGAAGATCTACCTGAAAATGATGAAGGGTTTGACACTGAAAATACCGAAGACGTCGATCAAGATGCCATGGCTGATG
>JANQMK010000198.1 GCA_028280085.1 Pseudomonadales bacterium | reverse complement strand
TCAAAGGTAAGTAGGCGAAGGAATATGGAAATATCCAACAAGATAATGTGGCTGGCCGCGTGGCAATAACTTCTATGGTTAAATCTTCGAGTAAAACCTATCTTATCGCCACTATTGTCTGCTGGGCGTTTTGCTGTGGGTTTGCTCGATACGCTGTAGCTAAAAATTTTACCATTGTGCAAGGTGAACAACGGGTTGTAGTGGACATTGTTGACCACTATCCACGGCATCGGCGTGACACGATTTTACGCTGGTTACGTCATAATGTAGATGCACTGAGTGTAGTTTATGGCGAGTTGCCGTTAGATTATTTTAAAATTGAGGTCCATCCAGCCAATCGAGCCAATACTAGTGTACCTTGGGGTGAAGTAAAGCGAGACAATATAACAACCGTGCTGGTGCTTGTTAATCCGCACAGCTCTTTAAGAGAGCTTAAAGACGATTGGACTCTGTATCATGAACTCAGCCATTTATTACTGCCTTATGACGGTTGGAGCAGTCGTTGGTTTACCGAGGGTTTAGCCAGTTACTATCAAAATATTTTACAAGCCAGGGTTGGATCGATGACAGAAAAACGACTTTGGCGTAAGCTTTATGACGGTTTTGAGCGGGGCAAAAAACAGAACCAGCTTAACCACCAACCCTTGGCATTAGTGAGTCAGCAAATGCGGCGCAATAAAGCGTATATGCGTATTTATTGGAGCGGTGCGCTTTATTGGCTAACATTGGATGTTGAGTTGCGAAAACGTAAAGGAGATATTGCCAGTTTAGATATGGCATTGGCTGAACTCAAGTCTTGTTGTGCGAATCAAAAACTATCGGCTGCCCAACTCGTTAAGCGTTTGGATAGCATCACGAACACGTCACTGTTCAGCAAACATTATCAACGTTTTGATGCGAGCTACCATATTCCGGCCTACCTGCCGCTGTTAGCAGAACTTGGTGTGCGTATCGAAGAGCACAAGATGGTTATAACTAATCGAGCCCCAGCGGCAACTATCCGCCAAGCGATATACAGGGGTAGAGGGCATAAACGACCATGAGTTTGTTAAATCGCCTGACGTTAATTGGTTTAACCATAAGTTGTACCATGATATCTATTCGTGCTAATGCCGACTGTGACTTCTCATCAACGAATCCAGTACCTACCGTTAACTTTGAGTCATTACGCCATCAGGCGGGTGTTAGTGCTGTCGGTTATGTGTTAGTTCATCGTGATCACCTGATAACGTCTGGCGCTAGCGGTTATTATACCCAACGTAAGAAAAAGCCGGTTTCTGCTGATAGCCTTTTCCGGGTTGGCTCTATTACCAAAACGTTGACAGCAATCGCGGCGTTGAAGCTAGCGGAAGAAGGTAAACTGGATTTAAATCGGTCCGTTAGCAGCATTGAACCAGGGTTGCCTTTGACTTCTCCTTTTCCCGAGCGTCCGGTGACAACGGCAATGCTATTGGAGCATACTGCCGGGCTAACGGATATGAGCCAACGAGAGTTTAGTAGTCGTCAGCCTTTAAGCTTAGCGCAAGCATTGCGTTACGATCCATCCACTAAGGCTGTTCGGTGGACGCCGGGATATCATGTCAGCTATAGCAATATTGGAGCAGGTTATGTAGGGCGAATTATCGAAGCCATTGTCGGCGACAGTTATGATAGCTGGTTTAACGCCAAGATATTAGCGCCTTTAGCGATGCATGACTCTCAGTTACATTGGGACCCGGTATTGCAGACACGGTTAGTTACTGGATATAACACCGACCTCGTGTCTACAATACCTTACTGGCATACCCTTTATCGCCCTTTTGGTGAACTCAATACTACATCCAATGATATGGCTCGGTTGTTATCGCTAATGCTTAATCGTGGCACACTCGGGGGGAAGCATTTTTTGTCATCTTCGTCCATCCTAAAGATGGAACAACGCCAGACCGGACTTAGCAAAAATCCATACATGCTCGGTTATGCTTTAGGTTTAGATAGGGAAGAAGTTAACAGCCACTTTATCTATTCGCATTATGGTGATGCCGACGGTTACCTCGCAAAATTTGCTTACAGTAATGATTGTGGTTTGGGATATTTTGTCGTCATTAATGCATTCAATCATCAAGCTCTATCCGTTTTCGTCGACGTACTTGATAATTGGCTGGTTGCGGGTCTTCCGAAAAAACCACCAGCACCCGCTATTCAACTAAAACCAGCAGAGATAGCAGCATTGTCGGGTCGTTACCGCAGAGTAACTTATCGTTTTCCTTGGCAAAAAGAATCGACGTTACGTCAGACTATCGATATTGCTGAAGATAAGGGCCGCTGGTATTTACGCTATATCATTAATGATCATTGGCGAGAGATAATTCCGGTTGCCCCGCATTTGTTTCGCGAAGTTACAGATCATTACGCTAGTATTGCAATAATGCAGGCTGACGATGGCGAAACTTATTTAGCCGCGCCTTTCGGCAATTTTATAAAAATGCCCTGACATATCTGGTTTAGTAGGGTTTGTGTTATTCATTAAAACACCTTGACACAATAACATAAAAGCATAAAACAGCATTTTAGTTAGGTTTAGTACTAGATAACCAAGAATTGTAATAAAAAAACTATTTTCATTGCTTACGGAAGCCATACCCGCGTTGGGTTTATTTATAGAATTTTTAATTAATACAGTCGTGAACTAATCTTAATGGGGGAGATCGAAAACGCAGCAACATGCTGCTCGCCGAGGTCAGCGATGAAGGGAGTTTTAATGTATCGGTGGTTTGTTGCATTGGCAATACTAGTGGTCACCATTGTCGCTTGTTCTAATAGCGGTGATTCGGATCAGACTAATAATGATAACGATGAATTTCGATTGCCTGAACAATATTGCACAGAAGTAACCTTAAGCCAAGGTGATATTCTTAATATTCCCCAAGGGGCAAGTCTATCCGTTCCCAATGCATTGGATGAGATACAGGTCGGCGGTTTGTTTATTTGGCGAGAGAATAGTTTTCAACAAACGGAGAACTTCTTTATTCCCCTAACTGCTAACGAGTTTACCGGCCAAGCTAGCATTCAAGTTGTTCAAAATGATGTGATTATACCGCTGGTGTTTGATATCCCATTGGTCTCTAATGGTTGTGATCTTGAGCCGCCTCGCAAGCCCAGTAATTTAGACTTTGGCGACTACGTCAATTTTGAGAGCGGACAAGTAAGACCGCTCGCTATAACGCCTGCTGGCGATCGCCTGTTAGCAGTGAATACGCCGGATGCTAAACTAGAAATTTTTGCTATTGATGGCGTGCAACTGCAACTTACCGCGAGTGTTGCGGTGGGGTTAGACCCTGTTGCTGTGGCGGTTCGTAATGATAGTGAAGCCTGGGTAGTGAATCATATCTCAGATAGCATTAGCATTGTAGATTTGACAGGTGAACCACGAGTGCTTCGTACTTTGCAGGTTGGCGACGAACCGAGAGACATTGTCTTCGCCGGCGACAATAACAGCCGCGCTTTTATCAGTACCGCTCGCCGAGGACAAAATAATAGTGAATTTGATGAATCAGAACTGACCACGCCAGGCTTGGGGCGAGCTGATATTTGGGTGTTTGACGCTGAAACTGTGACAGACGAACCGCTCAATATACTAACGTTATTTGCCGATACGCCCCGCGCGCTTGCTGTCAGTGCCGATCAAAAAACCGTTTACGCTGCACCATTTATGTCAGGTAACCAAACCACCGTAATTGACCAATTAATTGTAGATAATGATAAACCCGCGCCTCTCACTAGCTTGGATGGCACAGAACAACCGGATACGGGGCTTATCGTCAAATACAATGGCTCGCGGTGGATTGATGAAGAAGGGACTGACTGGAGTAGCGCAGTAAATTTTAACCTGCCTGATTACGATGTTTTTAGTATTGACGCCAACACAGCAACACAGAGCAGCTCAGTGCCGCTTACCGGGGTAGGCACTACGTTGTTTAATATGACCGTCAATCCCGTCAGTGGCGTACTCTATGTTTCTAATACAGAGGCTCGCAATCAGGTTCGATTTGAAGGTATGTTGACGGATTTTTCAAGTGTGCGAGGCCATATTGCAGAAAATCGAATTACTGTTATCAAGAACGACCAAGTGATGCCAATACATCTCAATAAACACTTGCTGTTTTCGCAAACCGGTACGACTGAAGCGGCGGAAAAAGCCAAGACCTTATCACAACCGATGGAAATGCTGGTCACTCCTGATGGTAGTCGACTCTACGTTGTCGCGTTTGGTTCTAATAAAATCGCATGGTTTGATACCAAAGCGTTAGAAGGCAATAGTTTTCAACCAGACGTTAACAATCAGTTGGTATTACCAGGTGGCGGACCATCCGGTCTTGTGAGTAACGATGATGCCAGTTTGCTTTATGTGATGACGCGTTTTAACAATGGAATTACCATTGTGAGAACTTCAGATCACACTATAGTGGGCGAAGTGACATTATTTAATCCTGAGCCACAGTCAGTGGTTGATGGTAGGCCCTTTCTTTATGATGCAAGCATCACTTCCGATAACGGAGCTAATAGTTGCGGCAGTTGCCACGTCTTCGGTGATATGGATAGCCTTGCCTGGGACCTGGGTGATCCGGGGGGCGAAGTGATACCTGATACTAACCCTTTCATACCTGGTACGAAATCGATTCCTGGTGGACCGTTGGAGTTTCACCCGTTAAAAGGCCCAATGACAACTCAAACGTTAAGGGGACTTGACGGCCATGGTTCTCAGCATTGGCGTGGGGATCGCACGGGGCAAAACAGGGCAATGGTAAATGGCGAACTTGAATCGGTTGCCGCCGCGGCATTTAAAGAGTTTAATCCGGCGTTCGTTGGTTTAATTGGTCGCTCAGAGCAACTCAGCGATAGTGATATGCAACTATTTACCGACTTTTCAATGACTATTGTACAACCACCTAATCCCATTCGTGCACTGGACAACTCGCTAACTCAATCGCAACAAAACGGTCGAACAAATTATTTTGATAGCGAACTAGATTCAGGCATATTTACTTGTCATGATTGTCATGTGCTAATACCAGAAAAAGGTTTCTTTGGCACAGATGGGCGCAGCTCAAAAGAGGGCGGTCGAGTGTCCCAAAACTTTAAAGTACCCCATGAACGTAACCTCTACCAGAAAGTTGGTATGTTTAATGGAACAGTAGAGGGAGATGGTGATGGCAATGGCGGTGCTAAGCCAGACCAAATGCGCGGTTTTGGTTTTCTACATGATGGTAGTGTCGATACCTTAGATAGTTTTTTTCACAGTTCAGTATTTAGTTTTGATTCCCAATCATTAATAGATGATATGGTTTCATTCATGTTTGCGTTTGACAACAACATTGCACCTATTGTCGGCCAACAGGTTACAGTCAATGGTGCGAATAAAGCCGCTAAATCGGTTCGACTGACGTTATTGATGGAAAGAGCTTCAGTAACCGGTGTATTAGAAGAATGCGATCTTATCGCGAGGGGGATCGTTAACGGAGAAAGGCGAGGCTATTTACTTGTGCCGCCGAGCACCTTTGTGCCCGATAAAAAGTCGGAATCGGCGCTATCTTATTCAGATTTATTGTCTGCTTTAGATACTACGGGTGAAGCGTTAACATTTACTTGTGTACCGCCTGGGTCAGGTAATCGTATGGCGTTGGATCGTGATCGTAATAGTATTTATAATCGCGACGAGAATTAACTGATATTTTTTAGCTAGCGCCATTATCTGTCTTACTTATTCAGTTTTGTTATTCATAATCTATTTGTTTTTTGGCAGTAAAGGCTTCAACTATAACCAATAGCTATGATACAGATAATCGGTGCATGTCATTTGAATTAGAATCAGTATAAAGTAAGGCTTTTATCTTTTATTTCAATGTCATAGAGGATAAATATAAGTTTACAGTACTATCTGGCATTTATGATGTTGATAGGTCTATTATTATACTAATATTACTTATTAATACCGGCTAGTGAATAATCCGAACCATAGCGATCCTGTATGATAAGACGGGGTTAGCTATCCCTTTGCCAATTATCCCATTGGTAATAGTATTAATAGGACGGGGAAAAACCTCAGTGCCTTATAGTGTGGTTATTGCATTTCAATCATGAAGCTATTTTTTAAAATATTGTCCAGTTTTTTCGTCATGATTATGGTCATTGGCGTTTTAGACTGGTTGTCGTATTTAGAAAATAGAGAAATCAAGCTAGCAATAGCTCAAATGTCAAAAAGCTCCTTTATAGAATTTTTTGTTACCGAGGAAATGCAGACTAATTTGTTATTGAGTAGAAATTCTGCTCTCTTATTGCTCGCCTATAAACATCAAACTATGTTGCAATCTGTTAAATCAAAGGAGATTTTTGAGGCGTTTTTAGCGGAAAAATCTCGATTAAATGACTATGTCATGAAATTTGAGCTGGCCTTAAATCGATTACGCATGGCAACTAGCGAAGGTGTTAAATTTGAGGTCACTGAAGTTACAGAAGAACAAAGCGAAGAAATTGAATTAGAGACCATAGATGAAATTGGAACCCTGTTAGCCGACTATAAAAGCAAACTTAATCAATATCAATCTATCATTGATGCTGATCTAGGTAATGCAGATAAATATATGACGGAGGTGGTAGTACCCGTTTACGATAAAATTTTACCATTAGTTGAAGAGCTGAACGAGGATGCAAAAAACGAAATCTATGAACAAACACAAATAATTGACGAAGACATAAATAGTATTTTTATGACTCAATATGTTGCTACAGTTATCGGGGTAGTTCTCTCTATTATTATTGGCTACTTTCTCGCGCGAAGAATATCTGGGCCGATAGAAAAACTCAAACAAACGGCATTAAGCATTGCTGACGGTAACCTTGAAGAAAAAGTTGAGGTCAATAGTAAAAAAGGGGACGAAATCACGGAGTTAAGCATTGCTTTCAATAAAATGACAGAACAGCTAAATACTTCAATGGCGCGGGAAAGACACTATCTTGCCGCTGCAGCCCGCGCGTCTATTGAAGCAGAGCGTCGAAGAGCCGACGCCTTAGAATCGGCTAATAAGGCTAAGTCAATTTTTCTTTCACGTGTCA
>JANQMK010000192.1 GCA_028280085.1 Pseudomonadales bacterium | reverse complement strand
CGGTATCAGCGGCAGATTCCGCTTCGCTATTTAGGCGATAGAGTGCTTCTTGAGATTCTTCAATCCGGCTTAGTATGACCGGTTCTTTTGCACCACCCACTTGTTTGGTCCTAATCACTACTTCAACCGGTATCGTCCCCCCCATATTGTCATCAATCATCTTAGTGGCGACACGCAGCTCTGAATCTTCAGGAAACCAATATAATGGATTGTGGGCAAATCGTATATTTGACGCGCTAATCAATGCAACAGTCATTAACGTTATACCACCTATCACGACACATTTAGGATAAGCTATTGCCAAATGACCAATAGTTTGTAGCGAGCGATCTACAAAAGACAAGCCCAGTAATTCATTGTCAGATCTGGCAGAGGTAATAGGCAGCAATCTTAGAATGATAGGTGTCAACGTCATTGTCAGTATAAAAGCAATTAACATACCGATCGCCGCGAAAACACCAATGTTAGCCACCGGCATAATATCAGCACGTGAAAATGACAGTAGTCCCGCTGCCGTGGTAATACTGGTAAAAAACATCGGAACCGCGGTATAACGAAACGCCGACATCATGGCCTTGCGTTTGTCATTTTCGCTCGCAAAGGAACGGTAGAAATGCGTTAAAAAATGGACGGAATCCCCCACACCAACAGCCAAGATAAAGGAAGGTAGTAGCGAAGTTGAAGGCTGTAGTGGCTGATCAAATAACGCCATACAACTTAGCGTTAGCGCCGCTGATAATACTACCGTTATTAACGGCACGAAAACGCCCGACCAGCGACGAAATAAAAGTAACAGAAAGGCCGAAATAATTAGTAAAGTGCAAAGGATAAAAATCCTCATATCGCGTTGAATGGCGTTATCTAGCTGCGCAATAATTATCGGAGAACCGGAAACATATATATTGTCAAACTTGCCACGCCATTGTGATACGACGCTCTCCGTTGCCTTGGCAATTTCCTTAATTTGAACATCTTCAAGCTTGTTAAATTCACCTGTTACCGGATCACGATAAAAATCATGTAACCGAATCACCAAACTCACAAAGGATTCATCCTCTGAGATATAAGTATCCCGATAAGCAATATTGGAACGCACTCGCTCCGCTAATAAACTGAGTTCTTTTTCAGTTTGAGGTATGTCTTCAAGTAAGTCTTGTACCAACAACTCATCACCTTTCCCTTCGATAAGACGAGCATTAATCAGCGATTTGACCTCATCAATATAGGGTAGCTCCTGCTCAAATTGACGATGTAGTTCAAACAACTGTTGTAAGAAATCAGTTCTAAATACGTTGGATTCTTCTATGACAACCACAACGACAGTATCTCGACCAAAGGTACGCCTAAAATTTTTATAATTAACAATAGATGAATCATCATCACTGAGAAATGATTCTATGGAGGAATCGAAATACAATGTTGGCAATTGTGATAGCATCAAACCAACAATAATGAATAAAATAGGGAGGACATGGTAAGGGAAATCATAGAGCAGTGTCGCCAGATGAACAAACCCTTTGTCTAGCCTCGCTCTCATTAACTTAATGCTCCCTGGCCCGTATTAGTGCCGACATTTAATGTATAGTGTTCTGGCTGTCACCCCTAACAATATCAATATTCATTTTATGCTGGCTGTTATTCTTAGCTTTATTCCAGCTAAATTCTATACTTTCGTCATCAAGCTTGTGATTTTTTCTTGGCCTTTTTACTTTTTTTATCTTGTTTCTTAGACTTTTTCTCAGCTGAATCTCTTTTTGCTTTCTTCTTAAACTCGCCGCGAGACTCCGAGCTCTTTTCACGCTTCAGTTTCACTTGAGGCTTTGCCTTGTTCTTGATTTTTTGCCGGTTCGTTTCTTTCTCATTAAAACCACTGTCACTCAAGCGACTAATCTTTAGTTGTTGGCCAGAGACCCAAACTTGGCGCAGATGCTTGAATACACTCTTTGGCATACCTTCTGGCAATTGGACTAAGCTGTGGTCTTCTTCAATGACAATGTCACCGATATAGTCGCTATCAATGTCTGCTTCATTTGCAATAGCACCAACAATATTACCTGGTTTAACATTGTGAACATGACCCACTTCAATACGAAATAATTCAAACTCAATGTCATTGGCTACTGTCTTAGACCGACGGTTTTTTTTGGTTTTATCGGTATTCCCAACGTCAACACCTTCCGCTTGACGTCGTTTTTTCTCGATCTTTTCTCGTGACTTTCGTTTTTTGTCACTAATAAAAAACGGCTCATCACCTTGTACCAACCTAGCCAGTGCCGCAGCCACAACTGACATCGGCGCATTATACTCAAACTGAAAATCGTCAACCAATTTCTGATAAAGACTCAAATCTTCTTTGTCCAACGTATCGGCGATACGTTGCTTGAATCGGGCAACACGTTGATCGTTAATCACATGACTTGATGGCAACTGCATTTGTTCAATACGTTGCTTGGTCGATTTTTCAATGGCATGTAATAAGCGCTTTTCACGAGGTGCCACAAAGAGAATGGCATCACCGGTACGACCGGCACGCCCCGTACGTCCGATGCGGTGGACATAGGCCTCGTTGTCATAAGGTATATCATAGTTGACGACATGAGTAATACGATCTACATCTAGACCACGCGCTGCTACATCCGTTGCCACCAAAATATCTAAATTGCCTTTCTTTAAGCGATTAACAGTTCGTTCACGCTGGTTTTGGGCTATATCACCATTTAAAGCTGCAGCCGCATAGCCTCGAGCCTCTAATTTTTCTACTAGCTCAACAGTTGCCGTTTTTGTACGTACAAAAACAATCATTGCCGAAAAAGATTCAGCCTCAAGTATACGGGTTAACGCATCGAGCTTCTCGGCATTTTGACAAACTAAATAGCGTTGGCGTACCGTATCTGCAGTGGTAGTTTTTACCTTGATTGTAATTTCGATTGGGTCGTTTAACTGAGACTGAGCGATACGCCGTATAGCAGGCGGAATAGTAGCGGAAAATAAAGCCGTTTGGCGTTCCGATGGCGTTTGTTCAAGAATCCATTCTACATCATCAATGAACCCCATACGTAACATCTCGTCTGCTTCGTCTAATACCAAACAAGACAATTGATCGAGCTTAAGACTCCCCTTACGCATGTGATCCATAACACGACCTGGTGTACCAACAATGACTTGCGCACCACGCTTTAGCTGACGTAATTGACCACTGTAGTCCTGTCCGCCATATATAGGTAACACATGAAATTGATCAATGTAACTCGCATAGCGTTTAAATGCTTCAGCAACTTGGATAGCTAGCTCTCGAGTCGGCGCCAGAACTAACACTTGCGGATGTTTGCGCTTGATATCTATACGAGACAATAACGGCAGAGCAAAAGCTGCTGTCTTTCCAGTTCCCGTTTGGGCTTGGCCAACCACATCTCGGCCGGCCAGTACATGGGGGATAATCTTTGCTTGGATAGGTGAAGGTGTTTCATAACCCACATCACTTAATGCCCTTTGCACTGGTTCGATCAATGGAAAATCGTTGAAACTAATTTCATGTAAATCGGTAAGGGACATCAAGAGGTTCCTACTAAACTATAATTAAACAAATATGAATTAAACAAATATGACTGAATAAGTATGAATGAATAAACAAACTATGACTGAACAACTATCGCTGAAATAAGTAACATCGCCCAGAAAGACCTAACATCAACTTTCTGTCACTAAAATGGGTGGGGCATTATACTGTTTTAGCCAGGCAATTGCATGCCAAGATTCATGATAAATAGTCACGAATAGAGAAAATAGACCATTATGGCGATATTTGACATCAGAGCAGCTCTGCCACATCAGAACAGATGTGCCATACGTAGGCTCAGCAATATTAGTTGATTAAAGTCAGTAAGTTACACTCAATGGCTAAGAAACTAAATCATACCTTTACCGTCTTTGACTTGCCATGCATTAGCCATCAATGCAGCCGCTATACGTCTCAGCTTAATGAGATTGGTACCGCTCTAGCAAACAGGCATACTCAATAACAAAGGATTAGTCTAACAGGCAACACAATTAAAATAACGCACGATCGTGTTGCTCAAGCAATTCATCTAACGTTAGCAAATAACTATCAACAAAAGTCGACATAAAGTAGTCTACTTCAGGTAATGCCAAGTCTCGAATACGACGCTCAATCGCTTGTGAAGCTTGATTAAATTCGCTGTTGCCGGCGCTAATTTCAGATTGACACTTGATATAAGCACTAATAATATCAGCAGCTTTAACCCATTGAACAATGGCTTGTGCCATTTTTTCGTGTTGTAAGAGTGGTTCGAAATCCCCTTGTAGGGCATCGGGCAAATGGTTATATAACTCTAATTCCGCTTCTGATTCAATGGCTTTATAGGCGGTCTTTATCGCTTCGGAATGATATTTTATAGGTGACGGTAGATCGCCCGTAATAACTTCGCTAGCATCATGGTATAACGCCGCGACGGCAACTCGGTTAGCGTCAACATCGCCATCAAAAACACGATTGTGAATAACTGCCAGTGCATGAGCGATAATAGCCACCTGCCATGAATGCTCCATCACATTCTCTTCAATCACGTTGCGCTTTAGTCCCCATCGCTTTATCCAACGCAACCTTTCAAGGTAAGCAAAAAAACGACTTTGTGCCATAAAACATTCCTTGTTACTAGAACCTAGCTATTCTCAATAATTCCAAGAATGGGCCACATATTGCGTGTCGGCTAGCAGAGACCGCTTTTTTGGCTCCAAGCTGAATAACCTCCCATCATACTGTAAACAGTGTTAAAACCTTGTTGAGACAAAAAATCTGCCGCGCCCTGGCTGCTATTACCATGGTAACAATAAACAATTACTGGGTTATCTAAATCTGCTGTTTTAATAAAAGTTTCAACATTATCATTAGTAATATGTTGTGCTCCAGGAATGTGACCCGCTTTATAGGAAGCGTCGTCTCTTATATCAATTATGATAGTATCTTCTTGTTCAAGTATTTGTTTAGCGTCTTCAACTGATATCTGTGTAAAAGCCATAACATCACCTTATATCTTACAATCATTGCTTAAAATGAGGGAACTTGTGAATTAATGGGGAAAGACCAGCGGTTCTGCTCCAGCATGCCATGGCGGGTATTTTGCCATGACGTTATCAAATAGCTCCGAGTCCAACCAATAATTTAACCATCGCTGTAAACTACAATAGTTAGTACTATAAAACCAACGTTTATCAACATGAGCAAACTGACGAATAAAAGGAAAAATGCACACGTCAGCATAGGTAATATGAGCACCTAATAAAAACTGCTGTCGTTCTAGTCGTCTATTCAGCTTTATTAAAAATGTCTCTCCCTGCTCTCGGTAATAAGCTTGGGGATGAGCGGGGAAACGATCCGCGTACTTATACTGATCGAGATATTGCTTAAATTCCCCATCATTCTCTGCCACCAACTGGATTGCTTCGGCTTGTAAATCAACATCCCCAATTTTCCACTGCTGGCGATCACTATGTTGTAAACACCAATGTAAAATATCGATACTTTCATCAATAACATCACCATTAGGCAAGAGAAGGACTGGTACAGTGCCCTTTTGCGAAATTTCGAGCATCTGTTGCGGTTTCTGCTTTAACACAACTTCGCGTAATTCTACTTGGACCTCACTATATAGAATCCCGATACGAGCCCTGATAGCATAAGGACAACGCCTGAATGAATACAAAATCGGCAGTTTAGTATTGTTTTGTCGAACCACTCGTAGTTACCGCAACACCCTATATTTAACGCTCATTTTATTTTCCTCTAACTGCAAAGCAATTGCCAGTTATCATGTGTAACGCTGCCACGATCAACGGTAGATTGGGAAGACGACTCGCAACACGCGCATAAATGACTGAAATATATACATTTATTGCACAGTCATGCTAAGTTGTTGGACCCTAAAAGAAGCCCCTAGCGAATAGGTATCCTGCTTCGGCAACTTTAACGAGCTTAACGCCACTATGAAATTTGTCCTTATTACCGAATTTGAAAATAAACTCGAAAATATCGTAAGAACTAAGACGCCTCAGAATAATGAGAAGATGCTTTAAGGATAATTTCGCTATAAGCGATGTGGCATAATCAGCCAAAACGTACTATGGTTATATAGAAAGCACCCTTCAATCTGCTGAATCTATGTAGATTTCTGTAGATAGTTAAAGAATTCAGCTACTTAGGTCGTATTTAGCATGTTCAGTTACTGGCGTCTGGTGAAAAGACCTTTATTAGGTAGTTAGTATTGGTGTTTCTTACGTGTATTAAAAAGTGAATAGATGTATTAGGTATCACGGTTTGGTACTTGATACCTGGATATGGCCGTAGCAAACTTATTGCTACCCCCCCAACCGTTTAGTCAGATTTGCGAGTTGCTACGCAGCCATACTTAAGAGAAAATATTCAGCACAGCAGATCGAGCTTGATAAAGTATTAGTCATTTTTTTGCAACAACATCAAGTTATATATACAGCTTTATATAGTGTTATGTTGAGTTACCCACTAGCGCTACACACAGCAAGCCTTACATGAAAAGCCACATAAGTGGAATTTTCCAATAGAAGGTTACATAGAGGATACATGCAAGTGTGAGCTGCGTTAACGAAAGCAAAATGCAATAGAAAGGCACGAGTATGACCCACTCACCACGAATACTTCGACTTGATAAAGCGGGTTACCCTATCGGTTGGCTTTCGAAAGAAACCGCAACCATCCTTTATGCCAAGGGCCAAATTATTTGGTCACTTGGCGATGAGACTATAATCATGCGAGGTGGTTATTCTCGATTAGGTATTCAAACTAAAATCGAACTGCCTAGCATTATCGCTTGCGAAGGCGATATCGTCTCGCGTAACAAAAAACCTCCTCTATGTAATCGACTTTTATTTCGCCGCGATCAATACATTTGTATGTATTGCGGCGACAGTTTTGCTCACGCCGATCTCTCTCGCGATCATATTGTGCCAAAGATCCAGGGTGGAAAGGATTTATGGACAAACGTAGTCACCGCCTGTAGGCGTTGTAATCAGCGAAAAGGGGGGCGTACGCCTGAGCAAGCTTCTATGGAATTACTTGCTGTACCATTTGAACCAAATCCATTTGAATACCTCTATCTGTCTAATCACCATATCATGTCAGATCAAATGGCATTTCTCGGTGCCAAGTTTTCAAAAAATCTGCGTTTACAATAAAGATAAGGCAGGTTACATCAATTAAGTGATCTCAACATCTGACACCATTTGGGATATAGCATAAGTCAAGTATTATCAGACTGGTGTGGCTCTCTATCTAGTGGCAAACTAGGCGACATAATGTTTTCTTGCATGAAATCTCGTACAGTATCAACAATTACCTGAGTTTGTCGATCAATTTCAATATTAACCAAGTCACCTACCTTTTTCTTTCCATGGGTGGTAACCCGCAGAGTTTCAGGAATAAAACACACGCGAAATCGACGACTGGCTTTATCAATATCCGCTACCGTCAAGCTACACCCATTT
>JANQMK010000159.1 GCA_028280085.1 Pseudomonadales bacterium | reverse complement strand
TTGACTCGATATTTACAATCGTGGAACAAAAATTTGTTTCACATTTTATACGTCAAAGCCAGATGACTAAATTACCATTGGAAATTACTTCCCAGATATTGATGAGAACTTAAAACCAAGGTTTTTCAACAGGCCGTCGAGACTAATTCACTTCATTGCTTCTGTAGTAGCATTTCTAGCGAAATACTCGATTTTTCTAGCTATATTTGTATTAGCTGGAAACTGTGAATTCCCGCCTAGAATCACAAATAATTTAACTGCGTATTAGCGGATACGCGCAAGCACGTTTTTAGTAAAGTCTTTATCCGTATATCCGTTTGAGAAAGAAACTTCGGTATTTAATAGATCCGTACTCTTCCCACTCTGATGATTAACCATCTTTAGACGGTGCGGTCGCCAATATTTAGACAAATACAGTTTATACTGATCGAGCTCCAATGTTTTTAACAAATCTCCTCTTCGATCATAAAATTCGGTCTTATGCACTCTATAATGATCGTGACCGATCCAACTTATACGCTTACTATATCCCGAATATTTATCTTTTGGTGTTGACTCCAGTACAAAACATTGCTGCTCACCACACGCCTCACTACGAATGAACCGATATGTATACTTCTCGACCTCGTAAGAACTCAAATCCTCGTAAGAAAACTCACTACCCATAAACGGCCCTGATTTGTTCGAAGAAGCGATACGCTTAGTCCTCTTAAGCGAAGGTAAAAACAACCACTGGTCATCATCTTTACTAATATGGCTAATGCTTAACAATGCTGTACCCTTGATATCCTTCGGCTCAGAAAATACGTTTATTGATTTATCTCCATCACCCAAAACCTCTAAGACTTTTACGGACAACTTCCGAACACTCTCCTCACCTCCAGTACTGCGCAATATCATTGTGGATTGGGCTCTAAAATCATGCCAACCGGTATCTCTCGCCTTCCTTTCTATTGCAATTGCCAGGCCTTTGTCCTCATCACTTTTAACGTCCGCTGATACAAAGGGAGCATGATATAGAATTGTCAAAGCCAACAAATATTTTTTCATATTAGAACATTCCATAGTTTTAAATATCATCAATTTCACCTTCTAAAAGTGCAACATTAGAAACCTGAAGACCATCTTCAAAATAAGGCGACAATACTTCTTGCCGAATACTATATTTTTATACTATCGCCTTATAATTTACTCGCGAATTCATCAGTTCAGCAATGCCGCTTTTTTGATTTGCTATATAAGCAATTTCCTTTTCACCTTCTGACGCGCACTGTTCATCCCATTCTAAGAGACGAGGAGTGATTACCTTGTGAAACAACGGGGGAAAGAGCGCAATCAAGATGAATGCCATATAACCGTATGGAAGATCAACAGCTGTGTCTTGAACCTCTAGCTCCCAATAAGGTTTGCGAGAATTTGCATGATGATCTGAATGCCTTGTTAGGTTCAAATAATTAAATGTTGACATCACGTTTTGACAGTCCCAACTATGACGCGGAAGAACCTTCGTTCCGGGCACCCTAATCAGTCCATAATGCTCTATATAATTAACAGTTTCGAATATAAATTTTGCAACCAGCACAAATATTGTGTAGCACAAGACGCCATAAAATCCGGCAAAAACGTAAAAAACTCCAGCTATGCCCAGAGTGTATAGCAAACCAGAAACCACCTGATTAGAGAACGAATAAAGGTTTTTACCTATGCGCTTTAGACGATTGACTTCGAACTCCCAAGATTCTCTATATTGGCCCAACGCCGAACGGATAACGAAACCATATAGATTTTCCCCTCGACGTGCTGTAGCGGCGTCCAATGGGGTTGCTACATTTTTGTGGTGAGCATACACGTGTGAAACCATAAACTGTGCATCCCCTACTAACGCTAAACTAAGCTTTCCCAAAAACACGTCCAATGGCTTATCCAAGCGATGCGTTAATTCATGGCCTATTAAAGTGCTTATACTCAAATAGAATCCACACGCAGCAGCAGAAACAACAGCGTTAGATGTGCTAAAGTTCTCGTGAGCTTCCATAATACGGAGCCCTGTAGTAGATTCAATCCACGCACCAAAACCAAATAAATCTCCAGGCGCTACCTGCCACAATAATACAAATACTGCAAAATAAGACAGAGGTATTTGGAGATAAACTAAAAAATTTAAAAACAATGTATGCGCGTATTCTGGCTTACCAGTATATTTTGGAAGCAAATTATCAAATATTACCTGAACCAAAATAACAGTCATTGCTAAAAAAATAACTAAATATGAACCATGAAGCAAAAACAGAATAATTACCGGGCTATATAGAAAAGCCATAGCCGTAAATTTAAAATATTTCATTTGTGATTCCCTTTTACTATGTATTACACTGCCCGAGCAATTATCTTAATGGCTCTGCACTGACTAACTGAGCTTTACCACCATCGTCTAAATTCGCCGACGTCTGCTTTCGATCAAATAGCATAATTAAACTAGTCAACAGCAAAAAATCTGCAATAAAAGCTATTACGATTACCAACGATGTGAGAGCGCCCATCTGCTGGTTTACTTCGAATCCTGATTGGGATAACAGAGCAAACCCAAGTGCTAGCATTAATGTAGTACCAAGCAAAGCTGGACCAACCTGCTCAAAGGTGGCGGACAGTGATGCAGTTGGAGACATATTACCGCTGCGACGATTGCGCAGGTACTTAGTCATAAAATGCACGGTGTCGTCAACAACTACCCCCATTGTCATGCCTACTACAACGGATATCGCAAGCCCAACTCTACCAACAAGTAGCCCCCAAATGCCGAACGCAATCGCAGCAGGTAGTAAGTTAGGTACAATACTCAATAACCCGTATTTAAGACTTCTTAGAGGGAAAATAAGCAGAAGCGATATAAGAAAAAGCGCAGAAATGGTCCCTCCTAATAGGGCGCTTATATTGCGTTTTGCTATATTTGCAAAGAGTATGCTCGTGCTCGCCGCCTCTGATGGGGTGATGTAAGAAGAGTTTTGCTCGAGCCAGTTTTTTACATCTTGTTCGAGCGCCAATAGTTCCTGAGTTGACAAATTGGCAGTACGGATTACGAAACGAGTAGATGACTTAGAAACATTAGTCATGTTATTGAGATCCAAACCCATCGGCAAAGAAAGTTCATAAATCAATAACAACTGTGCTGCCAATTCTTGTGTTTGTGGTATCTTATAATAGGCAGGGTCGCCACCGTGAAATTTTTGATTCAACTCTTTAAAAATATCTGACATGCTGTGCACATGTACCACACCATGCTGAACTCTTGACCAATCTGTTAACCGATCAAGATCATATAGATAACCAGGATTAGAAATTGCGCTTTCTCGTTTAGATTCTAGCCCCCAGTCTAAACGATACAGACCCGTTAGATTCTCATTAATAAAGTCGCTATCGACCCTAAACTCGTACCGAGTATCCATCCACTCCACAAACTTATCGTTAAGTTCTAATCGGCTTATTCCAAAGGAACATACCCCCACTAGAAATACAAAGCCAATAATGATCAAACGAAAATGACTTTCAATAAATTCGGCAAGCTTTGTATATATAGCGAAACGATTATCCCTTATCTTCTTCGCCTTAATCGGAAAAATTCTAAACATTGCAGGCAATAGTAATATCGAAAATATAACAACGAAAACTAAGCCGCCGGCCACCATGTTACCCAAGTCTCTGTATGGTGGAACATCACTTAGGTTCATAGTTAGAAAGCCGATTGCAGTTGTTAGGTTAGTAATAATGACTGGAGACCAATTACTCTCTATAGTGCTTTTTATAGCATCTCGTTTTGCCGTTTCGCCTTGATAATACCTGAAGAAAGTCACAGCAATATGCACTGCATTTGCCACAGCCATTGTCATTACAATAGTTGGCGCACTCATAGAAGGAGCCATTAATACAACGCCGGCCCAAGCTGAAGCCCCCATCGTGGATACAATTGAAAATACCATTAATATGCATACTGCCAGAGAAGCAAAGATACTTTTCGTAAACAACACAAATAGCATTAATATTAGCAAATACATGGCTGGCATGAGGGAAGCCATATCTTTTTTTGTCGCATTTGTCATGGCATAGTTATAAGGTACACTACCGGTGATGTGAAAACGTAACTCGGGATACTTTTCACTATATTTTGCTTTCAACAGGTAAGCATACTCACTAATTTCTGCTATTTCTTCTCTTGGTTTTTGCGACAGCCGAACCTCTATATTTATAGCCGATGTGGTGCCTTGTGGATTGACGAGCCGATTAACTAGCTGGGGTTTTTTAGTGCTGATACGCGTTATTTCCTGGATTTTTTCCGGAGTAAGCGATTCAGCATCTTCATACAAATTGCTGATTAGAATATCATCTTCCCCTAAAGGCTCAATATTCTGGAAATTTGCGAGGCTGTCGACCCGGGTTGCATAAGGAACCGTCCATGCTTCTTCTGTGAGCTCTTCTAGAACGGACAGAACCCGATTATTAAAAATGGAGCCTTCTTTAACACTTAGGGCAATAAATACATTATCTGATTTCGCGAATATTTTTTGCAGCCGCTCCCATTCCTCTAACTGAGGATTTTGATTGCTGAAGTAATCCCGATAGTCATTACTAAACGTCATCTTCGGCAATCCCTTAGCTAAGCCAATCGCTATAACAAACGAAAAAAATAAAACCCACCATGGCCGATCATTGACAAGGTTTGTTACTTTTTCTATTAACATTCTATTAATATCTTGACTCATGATATTACTAACCGATCTGGAAAATTATATTTTCTGGGCAAAATAGATGAATATGCAAAGTTTGCCCACCCACACTCAGAAGGCGCCGAATACTCAGTCATCTGTCCGCTAGTTATTCTCGCATGAGACACTAAGCATCACTGGAATTTCTGTCTTTTATTCGTTCTTCATTAACAAACTCAGCGAGCCCTGACATCGTTTTACGAAAGTCACCCAGTGTAAGTAGCGTGCTCGCCGGCTTATACACATGGCTACTTTGCAAAATCATCCTGTAGTAGAGTATTTTTTCTTTTATCCCTTTCTAAAAGGTAGTCAGCAAGGGCTGCTTGCTCTTCTTTTGATGATAGTTCTGAGTCCCAACGTGTTAGCATAGGTGATACATAGCTAAACCAAACAGGCGGAAGCATTGCCAATATAATGGCGACCATATAACCATGATCATAACTAGGAGCTCGATCCGAATTGGTGAGACGCCAAAAAGGGAGGCTACCACTAACATGATGTCCCGCATGACACGTGGCGTTGTACAAGCCCAAGCATGAACCTTGACCACCAGTTTCCCAACTGTGGCGATTTTCAATTTTGCTCCCTGGAACTCTTACCAAACCATAGTGTTGAACATAGTTAATCGCCTCAAGCAACCATTTTGCGATAAATATTATCGCTATTAAGCTTACAAGGCCCTCTAGCCCCGCAAGAAGATAAGCCAACATCAACATTGCCGAGGTCATCAACATACCAACAAAAACCATGTTTCCTAAGACCCTTCCCCAAATCGCGTGGCGTTTTAGTCGAGCCGCCTCAAAGTTATGCGAAAAAAGATATTGGCCCACAATCGCTTTAACAAAGTGGACATAGATGGACTCACCCCTTGGAGCGGAAGTCGGGTCTTTCAACGTTGCCACATGAATATGATGGCTATGTATATGTGAAATAACGACTTGAGCATCGCCACACATAGCGAATAGGAATCGGGACGCCTCGTGCAAAAAGCGGCTGTTTCGATGCATAAGTTCATGGGCCACTGCTGTGTTATGCCCAAACATAAAACCACAAGCCAGCACTGCGCCCACATACTCTCCGCCTGAAGACATTTGTAGGGGGTTTCCAAAAAACGGTATGATATTTGCCGTAAACTGAGCGACTTGCCTCAATATCTCATGAGTCGGATTGAGCTGCCAAAAAAGAAGGAGCAATAACCAAAAAGATAAAGGAATATGAGCCAACAACATGACTTCATAGTAAACGGGCATATGGCTGTCTATCTCTGAATCCGTTGTTGGAAGAAAGATATCGGCAAGAATATAAAGAACAATAAAGAGACCAAGATATGCCCACGCCCATGCCTTACCCGCCAAGATAGCGGCGAAGAGTAACGGGAAAAATAGAAGAATAAACAGGCTAAATCGAAAATACGATAAATATTTTTTATTTCTTTTTAGGCTCATAATTAATTTTCCAGATTCTAAAAATTACGGCTTGATTTTCTATTGTGACTGATAAAATCAACTATATTTTCAATTACCCTAGCATCAGTAAGAATTCGACTATGACCGCATGAGCTTGTGATCATCAACTCCTGCTTACACTCCTTATTAACTCGCTTTTCGGCCATTTCAAACAGAAGCTTTGCCTCGCTAATTGGTACAACTTTGTCCTTTTCGTCATGTATTATGAGAATAGATTGGTCTAAACGAGGTATATTATTTTGAGGACAAAATCGTTGCCATACGTTACCAACCAAAGATTCAAACCGAGCACTAATTCTGCTTTTGATCTTGGTTTGCATGCATTTGCTTAGGTTAAGTAAGTACGAAAATTTTTCAAATACACCACTAAATGTGCCTGGTGTGCTGACTAAAACTAGCTTCTCACACTCTGCACCGTCGCTTAATAGCTTTAGTGCACATACACCACCAAAAGAGTGGGCCACAATAGCTACACAGGGTCGCATATCTAAATCGTTGTCTCTGCCAACGACAACTTCTTTCTGGCGGGCTAACATTCCTCGTATAACCGCATTAATTTCCAATAAATCTGTATGCTTGCCGTCGGACTTGCCGTGTGCTGGCAAATCAAACAACAATACTTGATAACCAGACTCGACCAGCTTGTCCGCCATATCGGCCATCCGCTCTACTGTCGATTCCCATCCATGCACTAAAACAACTATTGGATTGGATTCGCTACCCATCTGGAAACATCTAATTGACTTGTCGGCTGTTCCATCGTGCGTGTGCAATCTCAACCATGAAACCTCGGCTTTCAAAGGCTTTAATCCACATGTAGAATTACGAGCAACGGGATTGATGTAAAAGAACAGACGGTATCCCACATAGCTTGCAAAACTCGGAAACAAGCTGAGCAACCTTAAGCTGATTCCGGCAAACCTAACAGGAAACGGAATTCGCATCTTTCCCACTGGTGAAAACGCAAATTCATTGGGCCATGATAAAAGCCTTTGGAACGTTGGCTTATCATCGTAAAGGCAGCCTGAGTTCTTGCTACGAAAATTCGTCATAGCTTACTTTGTCCTCCGCAACTTCTAGATTAGCCATTAATGATTTTGCACGTGCAACTAAGTTACAGGAGCCACATATTAACCCACTCACATCTTTTGATTTAATGCCACTAAGCACGGGGCAATCTAGTGTCAATTTTTTAGCGAAATTTCCTTGCTTTCGCTGATAAAACTCATCACTATCGATTATGCTCGCTTTTAGTCGTCCATTAAACTCTTCTTTTCTAGTACTCAGTATATTTTCGAAATAGTTGCTCTGTCCACCACGGAATACGCCAAAAAAAGCGGCTTCGGCCGCATCATTACTTCTAAGGTATTCTGTAATTAGCGCGACTGTGACACCAAGGCCCGAACCACTCGCAAATGAGATTATATTACCTTTACCTCTAACAGAGTATTGTCCTTCAGCAGCACCTACACCAATGACTCTAGAAGCCTCACCACTAAATATATCTCGCCACCAGTTGGACATTACGCCGTCAGTTTTTAGGCCAACGTGTATTTCTAGCAAGCAATTATCAATATTCTTTTGAAGCGACACAATAGAGTAGTAACGACTCGTCGATCTTGTGTTTATCAAAGAAAAAAATTGACCAACTAACGCGTCAAAAACATCTTCGATACGAATTAAAACCTTATATAGATCCTCGTCTAGCTTCTCAAAGTCAACTATTCGACCCTCTTTCACTTGTGTAGGACTATCAAAGCGAAGTTGCAAATTAGAGCGCGGAAAGGTCTGGCATGCTAACGTAAAACCATTGGCAATTTCATCATCACTGAACATATATCTGAGATCTTTTATCTGTGATATCTTACCCTTCACAACTTTACATCGACATTCTCCACAAGAGCCCACTTGGCAACTATAAGGCATCGGAATACCCTTTGCTAAAGCAGAATCTAGTATCGTTTCGTTCTCCACAACGGCATAAACGAATTCTTCACCACCCTTCTGTACGGCTACATTATGCGAGGCCTTTGGTTCTTTTTTTAAAATCCACTTAAGCATCTTGCGGCCTGCTTACAATAGCCCAATGCGAGCAAGTCGCTTATCGCATTCTAGGTTTACTTCCCTCATTAATATTTCAACCTGCTCTTTTTCAGTAACATCGCGCATTTTCCGAGATGGGAAGATCTGGATATCGCCAATTTCGTCCATGTAATTATCCGCCGCCAGCTGGTACAACCCTACATAATGGTCAATTGTAGATTCAAATACCTCCGTCATCAGCATCCTGAAATTCTTCGCTAAACGACTCATGGTATTGCGAGTTTTATCACCTTTAGCGGTATAATTGCGCATAATTGCTTCACCATAAGCCACGTGATGGACTTCATCAGCAAAGGCTCCACGAATCATAGCTGAAAGTTGGGGATCAAATACTGACCAATACGCAGACTCGTAGCGATATACCGGATAAGCCATGCCTTCCAAAATAATATTGTGCGATAACATTGCGGCAGCAAAATCTTCGCGATCCACCTGTTCGGCAATAAGATCATAGAATTTCTGCATCTCCGGCGTTGTTACCTTTTTCATCATTTCGTTGCGCTGTTCAGGCCCAACGTCGAAATCGGCTAACCTGCGACTAAATATTTCAAAATGACGAGCTTCGTCCGCAGCTTGTGTCGCCAAAAATACCGAGCTCGCCTCATCTGGCGCACAAGAGACCAACTTTGAAATGCCAGACATAGAAATACGCTCAGCCGTCAAAAAGGTCGCAAGGTCTATCTTGTAAATTTCTGATACCAGCTTATCTTCCCACAAAGCGGGATGCGGTTTTGGCGCATTATTTTTTACACCATATTCAGTATCTCGCAGAGTTCGCCATGGTGCACGCTCAAGCCACGTTTGTACGTCAAATTGAGCTGTGTCCCACCCATTATTAGCAAATTTCTCATTTTTTCTGTTTAGTCTACTTTCTTTTTCGTTCATCTCTATTCCAGTACAGGTTACTACCATGTAAATTTAGGCTCTTGTCAGCAGTAACGACGCTCCCCGCGCCCTCCACCAAAGTGAGCTCAACACAATCAAAGCTATCGACGCTATAAATACTCCTGCCTCAGTTTGGAACAACGACATCAGGTTGCTTAATCCAAGCATTATAAATACCGTTGCTAGCAAGTAGCGAATGGCTTTAGGCAAGCGACAGTTGTAATAAGACTTTACAAGTTGCTTTCGTTCGGCACAGCGAATGGAAGAAACTAACAACGCCGCGTAAACAAGACAAATTAGGGTTGCAGACAAGGATGAAACTTCAAGGCTTACGCTAAATGAATTTGTAAATATACACGTTGTCAACGAGACTATACTTACACATAAAACAGCCATAACTGGTGTGCTGCCATCGTCAGCAAGTCGGCTGAGAGCCGAGCTAACCACTCTTTCTCTGGAGAGGAAAAAGAGCATGCGAGATAATCCTTTTAATCCGCTATTGAAAGAAGTCAAGAGTGCTTGCATTGTAAGCAAAAGTGCGATCAACCGCCCTGAATCAGATAAGATAAAATCTCCGAAAAAAAGTAGTGGGTTGCCGCTTTCTACGCTTTTCGGCGACAAACTCAATAATACCCACGCCATACTTGCGTATAGAGCGCCGATCAAGCCGATGGCAACAAATACTGCTCTTGGTAATACTTTTACCAGGTCATCAGGATTGCGAGCAGAACTTGCCGCTAACTCCACACCAATAAATAGAAAGATACCCAGTGCCACGCCTTCTATCCTGAAGTTTTGAAACCATCGCTTTGCTTCATTTTCGAGTAGCCCAACTTCCACATTTATATCAGCGACCGACTCTACGCTACTATTAGCGCTAAAGACGTAGGCAGACCAACAGATCAGCATACTACCGAACCACAAAATAGTGGTAGACCAACGCTGTACTTTGTCAGAAAGAATTACGCCTCGATAATTCACTCCGACAATAGCAAGCAATAAAAATGAGACAATTACTATTGCCAATTCCTTTATTATAAAAGTCGACAAAATACTTAACAAAAGAAAGCTTTCCACGCTCGCAATGAAAATCAGCACTAACATATACGCGAAGGTGACGATAATAGACAGGTCTTGTCCAATGCCTTTATTTGTATAGGTTCTAATTCCAGAGGAGCCGGGGTATAACGATGCGAGCTCTAGTACCGGCCCAATTATAATAACCATCAGTATGGTAGCTAATAAAATTTCTACTGTGGCCAAGGGGCGCAAGCCGCTTACTGAGGCTAGACCTCCTTCGGCACCTACGATCATAAGCAATACATAGTTACAGCTAATAGCAATAGCTATACCAGCGGCCGTCGCTGTATAAGTTAAGCCTCTTTGCCATACTTGATTGTGCGCCCCCCTAGACATATCACCTATAAGCCCCACAAAATTAACGTTATCGCATCTAGCTTTACACTGTGGCGTTCATCGCCAAATATCTGCAAATCCCCTTCTAGACTTGCTAATGCTGGATTTCGACGGCCATCAAATATTTCCTTAAATTCGCTTTCCATAGATCTAAGCGTTATTCGGTTGTCTCCATTATGGGGCTCCAGACTCGTCGCTTTTTTA
>JANQMK010000154.1 GCA_028280085.1 Pseudomonadales bacterium | reverse complement strand
AAAATACTATCGGATGCCCGTGCCGTTGCCATGCATATTGATGCTCAGCATAGCCAACTTCCGGTATGGCGACCCGGTACTTTGCCGGCATAATCTGGGGTAGTGCCTGAATAATACTTTGAGTGCCCGCCGCTGCAATCAGCGACTTACTTTGATAGTAAAGAGACGCCGCATGTAATAACTCATCGTCGTCTTCGGGTAGACGACGCCAAGCAGCCTCAGGCACCGGTATTATCGGCCAACCATCTGGGTTAATGCCGGTTGATAAATCTAGCCAATCTGATTCAGGAATGTTGAAGGTAGCGACCGCCTGTTTAATGCGCCCGCCATGATGATTCCGGTCATACTGCACATTGTTACCTATTTTTTCTTTATCTACTTTTTCTTTACCTATTTTTTTATCTATATTATCGCTATCTATATCCCCTATCTATATTTTTATTTATACCAGTAACCCATAGTCAATGGTAAGAGACGACTGCCACATTTTTACTAATGAAATTAACTTTACTGATGAAATTAACCCGGAAAACCAAAGGCACTTCCCGATTATTCAGAAAAGCCCAAGGAAGCCAAGTAAAAAAATTATCAATAGCCACATTAAGGCAGTCTTATCCAGTAATGACAATGCACGGGTGATATCGCTCATGGTCACCTCATTAGCTGTGCCTAAGACAGGTCTTTGACGGAGTTTACCGCCATAAACGGCCTCGCCGCCTAATTGAATATCCAACGCACCAGCACCGGCAGCCATCACCGGCCCGGCATTCGGGCTGTTCCATTGCTGGGCCTGACCACGCCAACAAGCCATCGCTAATTGATAGTTGCCCAGACAGGCATAGCTCAACGCGCTGAGCCTCGCTGGAATAAAGTTGAGTAGATCATCAAGATAGGCAGCGAACCAGCCAAAATGCCGATAACGCTGGTTGCGATACCCCCACATTGCATCCAATGTATTGACTAGGCGGAAGACGACAACCCCCGGCACACCGGCAAGCAGATACCAAAAGATAGCACTGAACGTTGCATCAGGCCCATTTTCTAAGACCGATTCAATAACACCTTTGGTCACACCCTGATTATCCAGTGCCTCAGTATCACGACTAACCATGTGGGATAATTTTTCCCGTGCTGTCACGATATCACCAGCCACCAATGACTGTTCAACTAAACGTGCATGCTCTGCTAAACTCTTCGCACCAATAGCGACATATAACACTGCCACATTGAATAAAAAATACAACATAGTATAGGGTTCGCATAACTGACTCAGCCAGTACGCTCCCCATGCTAGAGGAACAACTGCGCCCAACACTGCAAAAATACCTAATACCTCAACCATCTCCGGTACCGGACGACGACGTGCTTGATAAGCGAAAAACCAGTCTTCGACAAGCTTAGCCCAACCACCAAACCCAACCAAAGGATGCCACCGCTTGGGCTCCCCTATGAGCCTATCGATTAACAAAGCAACAAGTACAATAAAAAAAACGATCATTCAACCCCCAGCAACAAAACCACCACTCACTGTTAGATTGTACCTTATAATGTCACCACATTACCCCAGCCATAGCGCGAAATAACAATCTTTGGATTGATAAAGGACAACATAGTGTTTAAAAAAAATCAGACTCTTATGATACAAGGCACCACCTCTGATGCCGGTAAAAGTGTGTTGGTGACAGGCATTTGTCGCGTACTAAAACGGCGAGGCATTAGCGTTGCACCATTTAAAGCGCAAAATATGGCATTGAATAGTGCCGTCACTATTGATGGCGGTGAAATTGGCAGAGCACAAGCCGTGCAAGCTCAAGCCTGTATGTTGGAACCGCACACCGATATGAATCCCGTATTACTTAAACCTAATTCGGATATTGGCGCACAAGTTATTATCCATGGCAAAGCAATTGCTAACATGAATGCCAGCTCCTATCACCATTATAAAACTACGGCTATGCAAGCTGTACTAGCTTCCCACCAGCGCTTGACGTCACAATATCAAGTAATTGTAGCCGAGGGTGCTGGCAGTCCCGCAGAAATTAACTTGCGAGACAACGACATCGCTAACATGGGGTTTGCCGAAACCGTAGATTGCCCCGTTATTTTAGTGTCAGATATTGATCGTGGCGGCGTATTTGCTCATATCGTTGGTACGTTAGAACTCTTGTCTCCCAGCGAACAAAGCCGCATCGTCGGCGTTATAATTAACCGTTTTCGCGGTGATATCGCATTGTTACAATCTGGCTTAGATTGGTTGACGGAAAAAACACAGAAACCGGTTATCGGTGTGGTGCCCTATATACACGGCTTTCATTTAGAAGCCGAAGACGCCATCAATCAACAACAAACGATAGCAACTAAAGAACCTGAAAGCTGCTTGACCATAGTAGTGCCGGCTTTACCCCATATCAGTAACCACACTGATTTCGACCCACTGCGATTACACCCACAGGTAGATCTTATATTTGTCGGACCACAGCAACAAATACCTGCTGCTGATCTCATTATCATTCCCGGCTCTAAAAACGTGCGTGATGATCTAGTCTGGCTACGTAAAAATGGCTGGCAATCAGCACTTATGCGACACTGTCGCTACCATGGCAAACTGCTCGGCATCTGCGGCGGCTACCAAATGTTGGGGCACAGTATATCTGACCCCACTGGCATCGAAGGGGATTGCGGTACCACACCAGGTTTCGCGTTATTAGATGTAACGACCATTTTACAACCCGAAAAACAGTTACGTCGAGTCACAGGAACGCTTTGCTTAGATAATTCACCAGTAATAGGTTACGAAATTCATGCGGGTATCACACAAGGACCAGCACTTAGCCGGCCATTAGTTAGCTTAGAACATGGTGACGACGGTGCTATTTCCTCGGATAATCAGGTTGCAGGCACTTACTTGCATGGTCTTTTTGATCACCATGATAGCCTAGCCAGCTTGCTGCAATGGGCTGGGCTAGCCCAAATAACACAAGTTGACTATGTTGCACGACGCGAAGCTGAGATCGATAAATTGGCGGACGTATTAGAGGAGCATCTTGATCTCGATTTCCTCGTAAATATAATCAGTCAGAAGTTACCTTAATATCAATTCACGCAGTTAACGCTAACTATGTAATTTCCTTAAGCTTACCTTAAATAGTTTTCGTCTAAACCACATATACGGAGCCCTGTTCAACGGTCTAAATATTGGATACGAATATATTTGACGTATTATTTGACGTATTTTCACTACTAACTTGACATAATTCTGGTATTGACTAAATTATGAAACATAATAATTATTGTGTTGAGTTTTAGATTCACGAACTAAATAGATTTACATCAGTCCCATATTGAAACGTAGCGCAACATTGGATATGGCAACGCTACTAAAGGGGAGTAAGATGAAAAGCAACGTCATTGTTTGTCGAAAAAGCGATCTAGATAAAAGGCTCTATTTCCGTTCAAACCGATTCTTTCAGGTCGGTGATCGCTGGTACTTTATGTCTCGTGAAAACCCAAACGTAGGGCCCTACAAAACACTGATGGAAGCAAAAAATGGTCTAGCCTCTTTACTTGAACATATCGACCGGCAAGAAAAACCCGTAAAAAAAGTCACTGAAAAACCCAAGGTAAACACTAGAATCAAGTGGATGGGCTAAATTGTTAGCCCGTTTATCCCAACCTGTATTCCCGCCCTATTCGGTTAAACTTTCGTTAACGTTAAAAGCTTCATCCACATCCATGCTTTTGCGTCTTAGTGACAAGCGCCAAATTCACATATAGAACTTACTTTATAAATTAGCAGTTGCCA
>JANQMK010000139.1 GCA_028280085.1 Pseudomonadales bacterium | reverse complement strand
ACCTTTCTGCCAAACAGCGGATGGCCTACCAAAGCAACGTAAAAGTCACTTTGGTGATGCAACGGTTGATTAGGGGTAGTAGTACTCGGATTGAAATTTGCGGAGCGTTATGGGGATATTGAAGGTGTTGACGAATTTGAGATGCTGCGTCGCGTGTTATTGGCAGCCAAGACGTCAAATAAACTGGATATCAGCAGTAAAGGCAGTCCATTATACACACTGAGGCCTACCAGTGATTTTGAGCAAAACGGACTACTTGAATTTGTTGTCATGACGGATACTAATGAGGACGGTGTTTTTTTTACGGGTAGTACGATCACCGCAGAGCCTCACCACGTAAAAGTTCTAGCTGGGCAAAGTACAGCGACACCCTTATATCGAGATGTTGAAGGTGCTTGGATTTCAGCGGCGGCACCAATCCGTGATAGTGATGGTAACGTTGTTGGTCTGGTACAGGCTGATCGATATATTGCATTTTATCAAGCACAAATAGTTGAAAGCATCTATAAACTGCTATTTGTAGCCATCATCAGTTTAGCAGTTGGAATTGTGATTGCCATACTTTACTCAATGTGGTTTACCCGATCTATCAATAAGTTGGTCGTTGCCACACAACAATTAGCTAATGGTGATTTAACAGTTTGCTTGGATATCAATAGTGGTGATGAGATTGAAGAGCTTTCGTATCATTTTAATAAGATGGTGAAGAAGTTAAATCGTTCGATGCGAGATCAAAAGAACAAAGCACAGATGTTAAAGCAAAAGAACAGTGAAATTGCTAGCCTTAATAAAAGTTTGGAAAACAAGGTTGCCAAGCGTACCAATTCACTGCAGGCGGCTAATAGCGAATTGGAAGCTACACTACGGGAATTACAAGATTCGCAAGCCAAGTTGTTGCAGTCTGAGAAGATGGCGTCGTTGGGACAGATTGCTGCTGGAGTTGCGCACGAAATTAATAACCCTATCGGTTTTGTCGGCAGTAATGTTACCACTCAAAAAGACTACATAAGGGATATTAAAGCAGCTCATGTCACTGTGTTGGACATGCTGGCGTTAGTTGAGAAGGATGATTCACAAGATATAAAGAGCCTGATAAAGACCTTTAAAGAACAATATATCGCGAGTGATATAGACTTTCTGTTAGAAGATAGCGTGGTTCTGCTAAATGAAACGACGGAAGGGATTGAACGCGTTGCGGATATCGTGACTAATTTAAAGACATTTAGCCGAATTGATGATACGGGAGTCGCCCAGATAAACGTGAACGACTGTATTGATAACACCTTAAAGATCGTCAACAATGAGTTAAAATACAGTTGCACGATCCACAAAGAGTTTGGTGATTTACCTGATATTATGGCTAATGCCGGAGAGCTGAATCAGGTACTGCTCAATATTTTGATCAATGCAGGTCAGGCTATAGAAGAGCAGGGTATTATCGAGATCAATACCGCAGAATTAGAGGATTATATTACTATCACCATAAAAGATAATGGTAAGGGCATCCCACAGGATAAACTTAATAAGATATTTGATCCGTTTTTTACTACCAAGCCAGTTGGGGAAGGCACTGGTTTGGGGCTAGCAATCTCGTACGATATAGTTAAAAAACATAACGGTGATATTGAAGTTAGTAGCCAACTAAACCAAGGCACATGTTTTACCATCCGCTTGCCTAAGTCCCAGGGGCTGCAGACTTCGACGGAGCAGAATCCGGCAGTGGCAGCCGCTTAGTCATTTGCGAGAGTTTTATGGCAGTTGATGTCTTCTTATTTGCCAAGCCTTGGTTTGACATTTACCGGCCAAGGAGGGTCGGTCCAACCGAATAAATTTCTTATCGGTATGTATGCGATCAATAAGATTAGTTAGGTTAGCGCGTTTTACTGATAGAATTACGAGAAATCGTTTGCCTAAAACGCGTATTGCCAACCAGATATTAGTGTACTGTCTGTTTCGAGTTGAGGGCCATCGAGGTCTTGGCGAACAGGCACAAGATATTCGATCGCAAACCGATGTCCTTGCAAATTGCCATCTGGTATAAACAGGTTTATACCAATGCCAACGTCTGTTCTATTACCACCTCGTCTGTCGGGGTCGGCTGTTGGCACCATCATTGGATTCAGTTCAGGGTCAGTGCCATCGATATCATCCCAGTCGACATGTGCGATTCTTAATGAGGTGCTGAACTGATTATTAAACTGGTAGGCGGTCCATGCGGTTATGCGCCACTGATCACCGAGAGTATAGTCTTCATCATTCTCGCTGAGGCGTAACACATCTTGAGCTTGTGAGCCCCAAGACCAAGTAGCGTGTTGCACCGAGTAGGTGATACCCGGTATTAAATCGACGGTACCTGAACCAAGCTGCATTGGGTACGGAAGTCTAACGTCGTTTCCTGCAGGGGTATCGCCGGTTTCATCAATATTACCGGTAGGAAAACTTATACCGAAATTTAGATGTAGGCGAGAATTATCAGTTTGTGTTAAGCCATATAACGCTGTTAGCTTGATATCTCCCACACCATCAGTTTCAGTGGTAAAATTTGCTCCCATGCGCGTGACATGATCCATCTCTAGATCAATCAGGGGCAACATTAACATTAACGTTAGTTGGTCACTTGGCGCATACATAATGCCAACCATATGCATAGCCATGTCCATCTCAAGCGGCGCTACCATAAATTCACTCAAAACCTCGGCGGTGGTTAAGTCACTTGAACCGTCTACATTGCCGTCCATTTGCATTAGCATATAACGATATGACAACATGATTTCACCGGTCTTGTGTAGATGGTCCCCCATCACGCCAATTGGGGCATGTCCATCGGCTCTTGCGCCCGACCAATTATGAGCCAGCGTTGGTACGCTTGATAGGAATGCTAATGTCAATATGAAAAGCGTTCTCATGGCAGGAGGTCCTCAGATAGATATGTCATAACTTTAAGTGTTTTGATGCGCGCATTATAAGTAAGATTAGCTACCAATGTTATCGGTTGTAGTGTGGCATTTTGTCGCACCTGGGCTACGTCTGTTAGCTAAATGGCGGCGATTTAGCGGGCAAAAAACTGTTTTGGCGTGAGAGACAAGGCTGCATTGGCCGTATGAAACAGGCGAAAATGCTAAAATACGACAAATATTTTATAAAATTGTGATAATTTTGAGTGCTTAGTTGGTTAGACTTTCTATCATTGCCATGGCGTCATTGCTTGAGTAAATGATAGGTTGCTATCTATTCGGTAGCTATTCGGTAGGGAGTTAAGTGGGCGCGAGTAGTCGTGCTTTTCGAGTGGGACCATTGGCTCCACAATTAGCGGTGTTAGTTGGGCATTAGCTATTAGTTTGTTAACTGATGTCTCCATTATGTGTCAATGCTAATCTAATTAGGACTAAATCGATGCGTAAGATAATAGTGTTTTGCTTGGGGATGTTGTGCGCTGCGTTCTCTCATGGCGATGACGGTTATTTCAAAAAGTTGGTTGAGCCGGCTTATGGTCTTTGGGCTCCTGGTATTGTTTCTCGCTCACCAAATTATCGGTCTGTAGACAGTGAAATAGCACCAGCACTATTTATTTTTGGTGGATACGGTCCAATATTTATTGAGGCGAATCGGTTTGGCTATAATTTTTACCGAGATGGCACTTGGTTTGCCTCCGTTATTGGTCAATTTCGTACGCAACACGCTCGCGATGAGGAAAATGATTCAGGCTTGAAAGATCGTAGAGTCGCTCTTGAAGTCGGTGCGCAGCTTGGTCGGCGTCTACCTTATGGATTTATTTCCCGGCTGGCGTGGCTACAAGATGTGTCCGGCTCACACAAGGGCTATGAGCTTGACTGGCAACTGTATCGGCGGGATAGATTTGGTTCTTTTACCTTACTGACAACATTGGCATTACAATACCAGCCTGAGCAATTAGTCGATTATTATTATGGCGCGCCTGGTATTAACTTCAGTACTGACTATGAGGCGGATAGCCAGATTGTACAGGAGTTAGAGGTTATCTTAAGGTATGACTATTCCGACGATATTAACCTATTTATAGGCACACGAAACTATCGTTATCAAGCAAGTATAGAAGATAGCCCTGTGGCTGATGGTAGAAACATTATTCAGGGGTTCGCCGGTGTTGGCTACCGTTTTTAAGCGACTGTTTCTCATTTAATAGTTAATACATTCAGCTCTATCTGCACAGTCCAGTCTTTGTCAGTGGTGGAGCTGGGTGTCTTGCGTTTAAGTAGGCCATAGCGCCATTTTACAATTATTTATTTGCCGTCGATTTTAGGGGGCTTCCCCCTTATACTCATCTGATAATTGCCTGTTTTTTGAGGCCATGCTTGTAAAGCGCTGTAACAATATCCTTTTTAGGGTGATAAATGAGCATAATTCTCTATCAATTTCCTATTTCCCATTACTGTGAGAAAGTACGGTGGGCGCTTGACTACAAGGGGCTGCTTTACCAGGTGAAAAACCTGTTACCTGGATTACATTGGCAAACAACGAAACGCATTGCCCCGAGATCATCCGTGCCTATTTTACAATTGGATGGCGAGATTATTCAGGGATCAGCTCAGATTATAACCGCTTTGGATCAGCGGTATCCGCAGCGATCTTTAACGCCAACTGACCCAGCGTTGCGGGAAGCTGCTCTGCAATGGGAAGCTATGGTGGATAAAGAAATTGGCGTGCATGTGCGTCGATTTGCTTATCATACGTTGCTCAATCAGCCCAAAGTTGTGCAGAGCTTCTTTTTGCAAGACGGTAAATGGTGGTGGCAGCCAATCTTAAAGCTAATGTTTCCAAGATTGAGTAGCTTGATGCGTCAAGCCATGAAGATTGACGAAGCAGGAGCAGAACAAAGCAGGCAACAGCTTGAATCTGCATTGGCGAAGGTATGTAGTCAACTGAGTGATCGTGACTTTTTGGTAGGCAACCAATTCAGTCGGGCTGATTTGGCTGCAGCCGCGTTGATTGCGCCAATGATTATGGCACCCAAATACGGCTTAAATTGGCCCGAGGTAATGCCTGAACCTCTACAGACTTGGGCCGATACCCATACTAATGAATTGGTCTGGGCACGCCAATTTTATCAAACATATCGTTAATTCTAGCATTTGGAAAAAATAACATGCAGCACCAGCGAATTAGTACTCCGTCGGGTTATTGTGTTCCAGTGAATTGGTTCACCGCGAGCGAACCGGTTGGTAACATTATCTTATTGCCGGCACTTGGCGTCGCGGCTTGGTTTTATGCCATGTTTGCCGAGGCACTTACTAGTTTGCAGATGAATGTTGCGTTAGTAGAACAGCGGGGGCATGGCGAAAGTGCTTTGCGCCCTTCACGCAAGGTAGACTTTGGTTTACGGGAAGGGTTAGAAGAGGATATCCCTGCGACCATGCAATGGTTACAACAACAAGCGCCCGATAAGCCGCTCTATCTCATGGGGCATAGCCTTGGTGGGCACTATGCTGCGATCACGGCTGGACGTTTTGCAGATCGTGTGGCAGGCCTCATTCTGATCGCGTGTGGTAGCCCTTGGCCAGGTGGTTTTCAGGGCAAGACGCATTGGCAATTGCGCTTACTGTGTCGAGCACTACCGTTGATGAACGCTGTACTACCTTATTATCCCGGCGACAGATTAGGTTTTGGTGGGCGCGAAGCGCGAGGTCTCATGGCCGACTGGTTAGTGTTGGCAAAAACTAATAAGTACATTGTCAAAGGTATGCAAGAAGACTTAGAACGGGGCGTTGCATGCTATTCAGGCCCTGTTTTATCGCTCAGCCTAGACAGTGATTTGTTTGCGCCAAAAGCGGCGGTGGATGGGGTGGTTAATAAGTTTGTCTCTGCCTCGGTGTCTAATAAGCTGATGTCAGCCTCACAGCTTGGAGAAATAGCCGATCACTTTCGTTGGGCGCGGTCCCCAACGGCTATGGTGGCAGAAATTGGGGATTGGTTAAATATGACTGGTTTGATTTACTCAAGTCCAAGCTCTATGGTGGGCTGAGACTGTCGCTAATATGGCATTTACTGTTTTTTGCATGACGTCACATATCTAATGCTGAAGTAGGTACTAACATACTCGGTATGCTTTGCTATCCTGCGGCTATTACTGAAGCTGGTTTGATGATTCGCCTTGATTAATGGCGAGGACTGAACCAAATAGGCTACAACTGGTCAATGATAGTATCATTCAATAATAGTAAAATAGTGGGCTTGGCGGGAGTAGAATAACAAAATACGCTGGCTAATGACGGGTGGGGGAACGGTCGTGGGTAGCTTGAAAAAATACTTGAGATCGACAAAATACTTAAGGTTGATGGCAGTGTTCGTCGGGCTAATAACCGTGCTAGCGTGTGACACAGACGAGCCATCGGTGAGAGAAGGTTCTATTATTTATGGCCAGGTAACGCGTCCTCAGGTTATTACCGGTGTGCCGATAACTAAAAATCTCACTTTGGAAATGCGCGTCCCAGACGCGACCGATCCGGCCATTGGCCCTGGGCCTTACCCTGCATTGATCTTTATTCATGGTGGTTTTTGGGTACAGGGAAATTGGGATGATTTTGAGGGAGCTATTCAATCTGCCGCCGATCGAGGCTATGTTGCCGTTTCCATTAATTATCGCTTACTTAATTTTAATATACCGTTGCCAGCTAGTTTACAACAAAATGAATGGCCTGCCGCAATGGAAGATACTAACTGTGCCGTGCGTTGGCTCAATGCACATGCTGCTGAATATAATATTCAGACAGAAACCGTCAACGGGCAAGAACGGGCCGTTATTGGTGCAGTGGGGCATTCCGCGGGAGCGGCAAACGCCTTACTGTTAGCTCAAGCAACAAATTTACCCGCCTTTGTGGGCGATTGTGTTTTTGATGGTTTGCCCGATACAACGGGTTTTAGCTCACATGTCGCCGCTGTTTCAGCATTGTCACCACCTGTAGATCTGGTCAATATATTTGAGCCTTTAACTGATGAAAAATTTGGTCTCGCCTTTGTCTTTGGGGGTGGTTTACCTAGTGTTGTCGGTAGCGATCGATACCTACAGGCAAGTGCATTGAGTTATGTTGATCAAGGTGATACCCCCATTATGCTATTACATGGTGAATTAGATGAGTGGATTCCATCGAGTCATCTTGACAATTATGCTAGTCTGCTCGCGGTTCAGAATCGTCGCCTGGTTTATGCACGCTACCCTGAAAATGGTCATAACTGGGTTTTCAGTGCAGAAGAAATACAACCCAATAATCATAATTGGCTAGACGCGTTTAACAAAACGCTTGATTTCATGGACGAAATTTTGAAAGGTGAAGCATCGACGTATAGTTGTGATGCACGCTGTTCTTTGGTTTATAATCAGTAAACTATCTAAATGTTTGGTCCCATTTTTCTCCGACCTGTACGGTGTCGTATTGCTCGGCCGTTAGCCTAGCGTGCTCGCCCATGGTGATTTGCTTGGTATTGTCACCTAAGATCTCTTCAAACTTATGGGCGAGTAGTTCATCGGTACAGTTATCAAGTAGGAAGCCATTTAGGCCGTCTTCAATCACATCTGCCAAATCTCCTACGTTCGTCACTACAGCGGGCAAACCGCATAACATAGCCTGTAACATGGCTTGTGAAAGCCCTTCGGATTTGGATACCAGTGCAAATACCTTTGACTGTTGTAAGTATTTTTCCACTTCATCTTGCCAGCCGACAAACTCAATTTGTGTGGCAATGCCTAGGCTCGCGGCATAATTTTCCAGCTGCTGTTTGTCTGGCCCATCACCCACCACAACCATCGTCACTAGACGAGAGGGCTGCATTCTGCTGATACTATCGATAAGCATGTTTAGCCGTTTGACTGCAGAGATCCGACCAACAAATACGATATCGTACTTTTTAATAGTATCGGGTTTAGGTATATAGCGAGAGCCATCGATACCGGCGGTGATAATAAAGATATTGTCTTCATTAATACCTTTTTGGCGAAAGTAATTCTTTGCTTTTGTTCCCCTCACTACGACGAAGTCAAATAACTTGACGCTTGATAAAAGGCGTTTCTCCACGCTGGTGCTAGCTTTGGGCAAGCGTTTAAATATTCTATTTTCAGTATCGTAACCCCCGCCATCCACTTCACGAATGCCACCACCACATATGTATAATGACTTGCAGCCAGTGATTTGGGCGCAAAATAATGCGACTAACCCGTTGATTAGCAGATGGAAACCACCAACCACATCGGGCTTCAGCTGAATCGATTTGACAATGAAAAAAATGAGTCGCGCAATATCCTTACCAACAGCGCCGGCCAGCCACTGAGGCGGATAAAGTGCTGTGACTTTATCGACCGCTGGGACGGTATGTTCGGCCACCATGAAAATTTTTGCTACACAGTCTGCTTTTGATAGGGGCTCAAGTTGAGATTTTATCCATGCATCTGAATAAAAATTTCCGGTTAATAAAACCACCATATTGTTATTGGCGGCTTTTTTTTGACTGATTAGTCTAATCGACTTAACAAGTAGCAAATAACAGCTTAAGCCGATTGTTAATACGATAGCATACATATAGCACCATACTCTCTGTATTAATGAGCGTAACTTTTTTAAACATGATCTTGTTAAACATGATCTTGTTAAACGTAGTCTTGGGAAATATGACAAGCTGCTCTTTACTTGTCATTCCGCGGTCTTTATTTATTAGCAGTACCCAATTTTTTTGAAAATTTTTGTGTGACGGTGTCTTTAACATCATCTGACAATAAAAAGGACCAGTAAAGTATAATCGTTAACAGCATAAACCATGAAACATTCGCCAAAATCAAGATACCACTAGAATCCGCTATCTGATCGAAAAAGAAAAGCATTGCGAGCCCTGCTAGGCCGATAAGGGTAACTGAACCGAATGTTTCATTAATATAATGTGTAATGGCGATGCCTAGTTTCTTGCAAGCGTATATGGGAATCGCGATACCG
>JANQMK010000102.1 GCA_028280085.1 Pseudomonadales bacterium | reverse complement strand
ACTGGGTTTCTATGAACATGCTGAAACGCCTGGATTAGGTGGTGAAGTGGATAACCCAGGCGTTTCAGCATGTTCATAGAAACCCAGTCCCGCGATGGTATTCATATCATTTTCTAACGCAACAAATCCGTAAAGTGTCGACCACAAACCATAACCACGAATGGGAAGAATAATCTTATCTATGCCAGTGTCATTCTCGATAAGATAAACTAAACTATATTTCTCCAGGCGATTAATCTTAGCAATATCATCATCTGCTGTTAACTTGTCAGATAAGGATTCATCCTTCGCGGCTTTACGCTGATCATAAGTAGTTGGGTCCACTTCATCTGAGTACCTACCGGTGCTCAAGTCCACGGCCTTAACGGTAACTCGACTAAACTGCTCAGCCACCGTAAGTTCTGGTTGATAAAGACCAGCGGCCATCAAAATATTGCGCTGCAAATCTTCTAGTTTGTTTTTTTGCTGCATAGGCTTCAACGACACTGCCGCCGTTGACACCAAAATAGAGCAAATAATACAGAGGACAAACGCTACTAAGAGCGTCTTGGACATAGAATCGTTACCCACGTAGCTGCCTCCGTTTTACGTTTGCTTGTACAACAAAGTGATCGATAAGTGGAGCAAACAGATTGGCAAATAAAATAGCGAGCATCATTCCTTCCGGAAACGCCGGATTGGCTACACGAATTAACACCACCATTAAGCCAATCAATATACCAAATACCCATTTACCTGTGTTTGTCATTGCAGCAGATACCGGGTCAGTTGCCATAAAAACCATGCCAAAGGCAAAGCCACCAATGACGAAATGCCATTGCCACGGCACAGCAAACATGGGGTTTGTCGAATCGATCATATTAAATAGCGTAGACAAGGTGATCATACCGAGCATAACGCCCGCCATAATGCGCCACGACGCAATACGCGTATAAAGTAGTATCGCGGCACCTATGAGTATGGCAAAGGTAGACGTTTCACCGGCAGACCCTTGAATATGCCCCCAAAATGCATCGCTCCACGAGATTTGTTGAGTAAGCGCATCCATGCCACCTGACGCCGCAAGGGATAAAGCAGTAGCACCGGTATAGCCATCAACTGCGGTCCATACCATATCGCCCGACATATCGGCGGGATAGGCAAAGAATAAAAACGCTCTGCCCGTTAACGCTGGATTGAGGAAATTTTTTCCGGTACCACCAAACACTTCTTTGCCAATAACCACACCAAACGAAATGCCCATTGCCACTTGCCACAACGGTATATCGGGCGGACAAGTCAAGGCAAATAAAATAGAGGTAACAAAAAAACCTTCGTTTATTTCATGACCTCGCACCGTTGCAAACAATACTTCCCAAAAACCACCTACCACGAAAGTAGTAATATATATTGGTAAATAAAAAGCCGCGCCATACCAGAAACAATCCCAAATACTATTGGGATCATGTCCCGCCAGTAAAGCAATCAACGGCCCATGCCAATCATTAACCGAAGTCATTCCCATTTCAGCCATAATGAGATTGGCCTGATGTCCTATGTTATACATACCAAAGAACATCGCCGGAAATGCGGCTAGCCATACCGTAATCATCACCCGTTTTAAATCAACGCCATCACGTACATGGGACGCACTTTGTGTTACATCCTTGGGCGAATAAAAAATGGTATCTACCGCTTCGTATAATGCATACCACTTACTGTAACGGCCACCACGCTCAAAATGAGGTTCAATGCTGTCTAAAAAACTTCGCAGCCCCATTGACTATCCCTCTTTCTCAATGATGTTAAGGTTATCGCGTAAAATTGTTCCATATTCGTATTTGCCCGGGCAAACATAAGTACACAACGACAAATCTTCTTCATCAAGCTCTAAACAACCCAACAATTGTGCATTATCAGTATCACCCACAATTAGCGCGCGTAACAGCTGGGTCGGCAAAATGTCCAAAGGCATAACCTGCTCGTAGGTACCGACCGGCACCATTGCCCGCTCACTGCCATTGGTTGTGGTAGTAAAAGACAATCTTCTGTTTCTATTAAATAAGCTAGTTAAATAGATGCCTAGCGCTGAATGACTGTTTGACCCAGGTGACATGTAACGCATAAAAACGCGTTCCCTACCTTCTTCAAGGACTGATACTTGAGTATGGTAACGTCCCAAATACGCCGCAGCACCTCTAGCTGTCCTGCCTGATAAGACGGAGCCACTGATAATGCGATTCTCTCCCGCTTTCATGCGACCGGCTACGAGTTCTTCAAGATCGGCGCCCACCCTTGTCTTCACCAGACAAGGCTTTTCGATCTGAGGACCGCACAATGATACGATTCGATCTGTATACAATTTACCTTCAGCAAACAACTTCCCTACGGCTATTACATCTTGGTAGCCAATATAAAATACTGTTTTTTTTATGCTAACAGGGTCCAAGTAGTGGATATGTGTGCCAACTAAACCCGCCGGGTGCGGACCAGAAAAATCTTGGTATACCACCTTGTCATTGGGCGCTGGGTCCAATGACAGCGAAGGCGCTTTACAGACAAACACTTTGCCATCGGTCAACCGGGATAGAAGATCAGCCCCGAGCAGAAAGTCTTTACCCTGATCTGCAATAACAATGGCCGGGTCGGCCGCCAAAGGGTTGGTATCTATTGCTGTAATAAAGATAGAATTGGGTTTTTCTGTTGGGGACGCCACTTTGCTGAATGGGCGGGCACGCAAAGCAGTCCACAGCCCTGAATTGATCAGATTATCTTTTATGGCTTGCAGTTCCAGCCCAGCCAATTCAGTAGTACTGTAACTCGGAAAGGCCTCTTCAGCATCACCTTCAACATCTATCACCAGAGATTGAAACGCCCGCTTAGCTCCACGATTAATAGCATTAACCGTACCTGCGGCCGGCGCAGTGTACTTCACACCGGGTTGCTTTTTGTCTGTAAAAATGACTTGGCCTTTAGCCACCTTATCACCAGCAGACACTTCCATAGTAGGTTTCAGCCCTACATAATCTGGACCAACCAATGCAACAGATCTCACTGAGGGCCCATCATGGATAACCTGTTCTGGAAGTCCTGATATGGGGAGATCGAGGCCACGCTTAATTTTAATCATAAAGTCATTCAATTCCTCGTTGCTCAATCTGTACCTGTTTCTAACATTTTCTATGATGGTTTACTGCGCCCAGCATATAGGATCTTTAGCATTTACAATACAAAGCGCCAGCATGTATAGATCTTGCTATAAAGCCAAACAGCCCATTAGTACCAAACAATAATGAGCTATTATAGTAGTTAGTAGTCGGATTATCCTCGTGGTAGAAATAACCTTTCGATAGGATGCTCAGTTATTAGCCTTAAACCTATTAACTTTTAGTTCCAAGTAGCACCAGGCCAGATTAATTCGTCAAAGCGCGCTGTCCCTTTACATATATACATCTACATCACACCGCGACATCACATCAATACATCGACAATCAAGCATCAGATTAGATATCTAAAGAAAGAGCAATTATAAATAGCGAAGTCGATCTTTGCCACAATACCTTATGAATTAATTTCCTGGTTGTTCACAAGCGGCGATTTCAGCCAGCAAAACTATCGGCAAACGCTGGAACCTATTGTCCTGAAATCGCATTGTCCTAAAATGCCCTGACCTCAAAGAGGTTTTAATCCGTCTACTACCTAAAATACCAATTAACCTTCTTGCCAATACCAGTAGCCAAAGCTAACTATAAAACTATGCTAATCATGCAAACAAATGCGGAAAATATGCCCATCACACAACTTGCGAACATTTGCCGAGGTCAAGCAGACCATAAAGCCTATTTATAGCGTTACTTTACTGCCTAAGTTTGAGTCACTCTACAATCTTCTAAAACCTCTATTAGGTATATCCCATGGTATTGAGATATGAGAATACCGTGAGGCCTTAGCTACTACATTGGCATTGGAATAGTCTTTACATTTTCTTTAGGGTAGGTGGCATATTTAACACCCGCCAACTTTTCTAAAATGCGGTGAACTTGAGCCGCATAACCAAACTCATTGTCATACCAACAGTATAATACCGCTGATTTGCCATCGACGATGGTTGCTTTAGAATCAAATATGCAGGCATGCCTTGAGCCAACAAAATCAGAAGACACTACCTCCGGGGAATTCGTAAAGTCAATTTGTTTTCGATAAGACGAATGCAGCGCTGCCCAGCGCATGATCTCATTGACTTCATCTTTGGTCGTGGCCTTCTCTAACTGTAAATTCAAAATGGCCATAGAAACATTGGGGGTGGGGACACGAATGGCATTACCTGTAAGCTTACCCTTTAATTCTGGTAAGGCACTTGCGACCGCTTTAGCTGCGCCTGTTTCAGTCAAGACCATATTAAGCGGTGCGCTTCTACCACGGCGCTCACCCTTGTGGTAGTTGTCGATCAAATTTTGGTCGTTCGTATACGCATGCACAGTTTCAACATGACCGTGTATGATGCCAAATTTCTCTAGCATTATTTTTAACGGTGGAACAATTGCATTGGTTGTGCAAGACGCAGCCGTAACTATCCGATCATCAGACGAAATCATATCGTCGTTGATACCAAAAACAATGTTCTTTAGGCCCCCTTTGCCCGGAGCCGTCAATACCACCTTATCGACCCCTTTAGACTGTAAATGCTGCGACAAACCGGCTTCATCACGCCAAACACCCGTATTATCAACAACAACTGCGTTCTTGATGCCATAGGATGTGTAATCAATATCAGACGGTGAATCCGCGTAAATAATTTTAATCTCGTTACCGTTACAAACGATTGAACCTGCTTCTTCATCAACACGTATCGTACCTTGAAAGGTGCCATGAACCGAATCACGACGTAGCAAGCTGGCTCGCTTAACCAAATCATTGGCACTTTTTCCCTTGCGTACGACAATAGCTCGTAAGCGCAATACATCGCCACCACCTGTTTTTTCAATCAACAGACGGGCCATCAACCTGCCAATCCGGCCGAAGCCGTACAATACGATATCAACTGGCTCTGGAATCGGCTTTCTTTTCGTATCTATCGCGCCTTTTACCTGCGACCTAACAAACTCCTCCAGTGATTGCTCGCCTTCATAGTCTTGGAATGCTGCAGCGATGCGCCCCACATCAATATGACACGGGCCAAGATCCAACGTCGCTAAGACGTTAATCACAGGATGGCTCTCAAACTCAGATAACTCATTGTGCTCAACCTGGCGTACGAACCGATGAGCCTTCATAATATTGATGACAGATCGATTTACCAGTGACCGGCCATACATATAGCAGTTAACATTGTTTTCTCGGTATAGCTTGCCGACAAGCGGTATCATTGCTTCAGCAAGTGCTTCCCTTTCTTTCCAATCACCAAAGTAATCGTCGGGTTTCGGTCTAACATTCGTGTTATCTATCACTCTGACACCTTTCCTTTCAAGTCCGGTTAGATACCA
>JANQMK010000025.1 GCA_028280085.1 Pseudomonadales bacterium | reverse complement strand
ACTATAGGGTTGTTAACGCTGATTTTTTTAACGTGGGGTAAGCATGCTCCGCTGCCAACGAGCTTTTTAGCCAAATGGTAGTATACCAAAGGTAGGTTGCTGCCACATCAATAAAAAGTTTGCTTGCCTAAGCGTTGTTTTGCGCAATTTTTAGTAACGCTGTGTTAAGTGTTCGCTCTACGTGGGCCTTGTGCTGCAAATAAATACAAGTTTGGATGCTGGTTGTTTCATGTCCGAATTCAATAGGCGATAGGTCTAGATCTGTGATATAGCAGGGGTAGGTTTCATTAGTGCTGCGCTGTTTTAGGATCTGCCTTGCTACAGCACAGTAAATGTCCCTACCATATTCCAGTTCAGTGTATTCCTTTTGGTTACAATAAATACTATAAAAAATATCACCATCAATATCTTCTTCCGCGATAGCTTGTACGTTGTAAAAGGTTTCGCTGCTATTAGTTTCTAACTGGCGCCGGCGCTCAATACGATGTGAGCTTTTACCGTGAGTAGCAATAATTTCGTAGCATGAAATGGCGCGACGGCTCGATAGTTCACCTGTTTTTTCTAGATCAATGTTTTGTCGATACAGCATGTTTTGTAAAAATCGTTTTAGAGGATTTAATAGTGACTGCTGATTGACAAAAGGGGTGCTGTAATGGGTGATAGAGCCTTTTTCATCACTGACATAAACTGTAGCCTGGTTTTCATGTTGTTTGAAGTATACTTGAATAGTATCTTGCCGCATATTATTACTGAGTGTAGCGATGATGCTCGATCGCAGCGCGTATCGGTCGATAACGATGGGGCTATATTCTCTTTGTGGTTTACCTAGAAACGTTAACATTTGTTTTTCTGTGTTGAACTTTTCAATATGAGGCTTTTGATCAATGAATTGAACTAGGCACAACTTGTCTCTTACGGCAAAAATGTAACGCGTTGATATTGGCTTGCTATCCGTATAAAAGCAGGAGAATATATCATGAAAAAGTTCTTCAACCCGATGCACTATGACATTGGTGTGAGAGGTTGAAAAGCACTGAATATCTAGCGTCGGCAATTTGTGTATTGAGTGTGGTGGGTTTGCTAGTAAATACCCCATTAAGCAGTGAAGTATGGCATCCTTTTCATAGCGTTTGGTTGTTACTTCGTGCCAACTATTAATAGTTACTTTATCAATGGACTGTAATAGATTTTGTTTCATTCCGCCGTAAGCGAGTGCATCAGTTTGGCCGCTGATTAGATGCATGCCCCGCTTGTTCATTGCCGCCATCGGCTCAGCATCAATATTAATAAACAGGGTAATACGTTCATCTTGTGCGGTGCGTTGAAAGTTTTCATGTGCCGGATTTTTTAGTGGGGATTGAAAAATGCGAGCAAAGCTTTCTGTAATATGCAATAGGTCAGATTTGCTAACCTTGTGTGGCCCATTTACTACTTGTAATCTGGTGCTGCCGTTCATCAAACCATTCAGGTAGCACCAGGTTATTAGTTCGATAAGATTTCTTGTACGTTTAATTCTGGTTTTGTTTCTAGGTGTATCATGCTCAAGCACGTCTGAATGTAAGGACCAATATTGGGTCTTGCTGTTTTCTTTGTCCGTGGTGAGGGCGAAGTAAAGGGTTTCTTCTGCTAGATCTTTTGAAATGCCCGGGTTGATCAGTTCGATTTTTCCGGCTCGTCGTTCAAATGCAGCGTAGAGCTTTCGGCCTAATACCGTCATTTCCTGTGAACTGATGAGTGCTGTAACCTGCCTTTCTTGAGCGAAATTTGACATAAAACGATAGCCGTGATTAAGCTCATGGGTTAGTTTTTTGTGCTCGGCAGCCACTTGTTTTGTCTTCCAGTTGTGACGAGCATCTAAGTTTTTTATATCGGCCTTACTCCATTCCCATTCTTGTACGAGGTTTTCCAATAGTAAATGTTGCCAGGATTTATTAGCATTGTTAGGCTGTTTAGAAAGGGGCTTATTTATCTTAAAGTATAAACATCTTCTAACCAGTTCTAGTCGTTCTATTTCAGCACGTTTTTTAAGATAATGCTCTATTTTGCGGTAGACAAGAATATAGGGATCTATTTCGTCAATAGCTGATTCACCCTGATAAACTAGATTCTTATAAAGCAGGCTCAGGGGCTGTATGGTTGGATATTCCGCTGCATACACTTCAGCAAGTATTAGTTTGATGACAGATTTATAGGGTGATTCAATGCCTTTGTAGAGTTGCCAAATGCCAGCACCAATAAACTCACCCGCTGGAATATTATCTACGGGACCAAAATCGACTATGTCAGGTGATTTTAGGAAGCGTTTGGTTAATAATAAATTTGCGTAATGACCGTAATCTTTTTCTGCGTTTGTTGGTATGTACCACCAAAGCGGTGTGCAGCCCGCTATATGTAAGGCGGTACGATAAAATTCGTCCAGTAATAAATAGCGTTGTGCGGTGCCGCAAGATTCCATGCTGAGGGATGCTTGTTCGCCAAGTTTAAAACGCACTGGATCGATTAAAAAAAAATGTGCTTCGAGTCCCAATGAAGCCGCCCATTGTGTCAGAAACTGGCATTTTTTCTGAAGTTCATCAATTTGCTCATGTGTCAGTTCGGATGAGTGGCAAATCCAAATGTCTAGGTCGCTGTTGTCAGCATGGGCAATAGTACCGCAGCTTCCCATGATATAAATGCCGAGTATTCTATTCAGATTTTTCTCTGCACGGTTAAAGCTAAAGCTTTTGGTGTGCTGTTGCATCTCTTTTAATACTTCTTTTGTCGGCTTATAGCCCCTAATACCTGCTGGCGTACTACTGCTAACGTAGCCGGGCATCATAGGATGGTTGGTATGAAAGAGGAGAGGTAGTATTTTTAAGAACGTTCTATGTTTTTCGTGGAGGGCAGATAGGGTACGGGCTAGGCGCCGTTCATTAATACTAAAGAACCGGCTTTTTATGGCATTTAGACTTTTTCTGTCCAGGCCGTCGGAGGTAAAAGTCTCAATTGAAGTATTGTTAAGCATAGATAAAGTATAGGCGAGCATTTTCTGGGTAGATACTCTGCCTAACTCATTATCAAATTTTGATATAGAAGTTATTATTGTTGTGACAATGCCGATACATTTGTGTTGTCACACATTCGAATTAAGTTATTAGCTAATAGCTATTTATTTGTCTTATGGAGGTTTTAAGAATAGTTACCTATAGCCTATCACACTAATTGATATTCAGGCTCTGCGCAGTAACCTATTGTCGCACAGGTTATATCAAAACGGCCTATTAGTTAACGGTCAGCTATAGCTTGGCGTACGCTATGAATGGCTTGTTTGATTTGTTCCGGTGCAGTGCCGCCAATATGGTTGCGAGCAGCAATGGAACCCTCCAACGTTAGAACATCAAACACATCCTTGCTAATAGCATTTGAAAAACCCTGCAATTCTGTCAAAGACATTTCAGCTAAATCTTTGCCTGTTTGGATGCCGTGATTAACAGCTTTGCCGACGATCTCGTGAGCATCACGAAAAGCTACGCCTTTTCTAACCAAGTAGTCAGCGAGATCAGTTGCGGTGGAAAAGCCTTTGCGGGCTGCTTCACGCATATTGCCAGTTTTTGCCACAATAGTTGGTACCATATCTGCGTAAGCTCTCAGGCAATCCTTTAGAGTATCAACGGTATCAAATAATGGCTCTTTGTCTTCTTGGTTATCCTTATTGTAGGCTAGGGGTTGTGATTTCATTAGTGTTAGTAACGAAACTAAGTGGCCGGTGATACGTCCACTTTTGCCGCGTACTAATTCAGGCACATCGGGGTTTTTTTTCTGCGGCATGATAGATGAACCAGTGCAAAATCTGTCGGGCAAATCAACAAAATCGAATTGTATTGATGTCCATAGTATAAGCTCTTCAGAAATTCTCGATAAGTGCATCATAATAAGGCTTGCCGCTGCGGAAAACTCGATGGCAAAGTCTCGGTCGCTGACGGAGTCGAGTGAGTTGGCAGTGGGCCTGTCAAAACCTAGTAGCTTAGCGGTTAACGTGCGGTCGATTGGATAGGTGGTACCTGCTAGCGCAGCGGCACCCAACGGGCACTGATTGAGGCGTTTACGGCAATCAGCCAATCGATCATAATCGCGTGATAACATTTCTACCCAGGCTAAAATATGGTGGCCGAAAGTAACAGGCTGGGCAGTTTGCAAGTGGGTAAAACCCGGCATGATGGTCTCCGCTTCGCGTTCTGCTAAAGCTAATAGACCTTGTTGTAGTCGAGTTACTTCCTTACCGATCAAGCCAATTTCTTCACGCAGGTATAACCTGATATCAGTTGCTACTTGGTCGTTGCGAGAACGTCCGGTATGTAGCTTTTTGCCGGTTAGCCCGATACGATCAGTCAGTGCCGCTTCGATGTTCATATGAACATCTTCCAGTGCCACAGACCAATTAAATTGGCCCGCTTCAATTTCACCCCGTATTTCTTCCAAGGTAGTCGCGATGGCTTGGTATTCCGCATCGGTGAGTACGCCCACTTGCGCTAACATGTTAGCGTGTGCAATTGAACCATTAATATCATGGCGATAGAGGCGGTGGTCAAAGCCAATGGAGGCGGTGAAACCTTCTACAAAACTATCAGTCGCTTCAGTAAACCTACCGGCCCAAGGTTTGATGGATTGGTCATCTTGGCTCATAGTCGTAAAACCTAAAATAATCAGTACGCCCAGATGCTAGAACTCCAATGGCGCGCTATGCTATTGACAGTGCCACTGTTCCAGTACCAGTCAAGCCTACAGCATGCCAACGTTAAAATGATGGGCGAAGCAGACTGGTGTGGGCAAAAGTGGGCCAATTATAACAGGAAAATGATCTGCACAATATCAGATTGTTTGTATTGATCACACGGAGGTAGCGCAATTACCACTACATCAGAAAGTGAAGAGCTTGATGAGCGTATTAGCGACTATTTTTTGCCCGATCTATGTACGCCTCAGGCGGTATTTTTGTTGGTGTTGGTGGCAGAGTTGTTGGCTTTTGCCTTAGTACTGTTTGCTAGCGAGCTACCGGATTTTGACTGGTCAACGTTGTCTTTAACCTCCTTTATGGTGCAATGGGTGGTGTTATTAAGCGCCGCTATCTTGTGTCGGCTGCGGCCTATATTTGCACGTTTGCCGCTGCGCACTGGCGCTGCATTAAGTTATGCTTTAATTTTGTTCATCAGCGCGCTTGTCACGTTGGCAACACAATGGGCCTACTATGGTGGCATGGAGCGTATTGTTTTTGATGGTTGGCAGCTATTAGAAAATTTGTTTATTACTGCCATTTGCGGCGGCATTACATTGCGTTACTTTTACATTCAGCAACGATTGCGAGCCCAGCAACAGGCCGAGTTGAGAGCTCGAATTCAGGCGTTACAGTCGCGTATTAGGCCTCACTTTTTGTTTAATAGCATGAATATTATCGCGAGCTTGATTGCTACTGATCCTGAAACGGCAGAGGTTGTAGTGGAGGATTTATCTGAGTTATTTCGAGCAAGTTTAGGCGAGGTGGCTGCTGAGGTATCGTTAGAGCGGGAATTATCAGTTTGTCGACGGTATATTCATATTGAACAGTTACGTCTGGGTAATCGCTTGCATATAGCTTGGGATATAGAAGAAAACCTCGAAGAAGTTGATATACCATTGTTAACCATCCAGCCATTGCTAGAAAACGCTATATATCATGGTATTCAACCTTTACCGGAAGGCGGTGAGATTGCAGTTAAAATATTCTCTCGTCAAGATGTTTTGTATGTAGAAGTCAGGAATCCTGTTGCCGCTCATGAGGTTGCCAAAGGCAAGTTGACACACCAGGGCAATCAATTAGCACTAGAGAATATTCGAAACAGGTTAGAAGCTTTGTATGGCGAATCTGCTACATTAAAAACTGCGGTGGAGGGCAGTACCTATGTCACCTATTTGCACTATGCTATATAAAATAAGATTGGTGGGAATGTGGGTTGGTAGCACAGCGCAAAGTAGAGAGATGTTGATAGGAATACTTAAGAGGCTGGTATATGTCTACTAGTATGCGAGTACTAATCGCAGATGATGAGCCATTAGCGTTGGACCGGCTGCGCCGCATGGTAGAAAAGATTCCGGGTTACCATGTTGTTGCTGAGGCAAATAACGGTTTGCAGGCAATAGAATTGGCCGATAGCCATAAGCCAGACATTTTGTTACTGGATATTCGTATGCCAGGCCTTGATGGTTTGAACGCCGCTAAGCGTATTACTGGTATGATTGATCCGCCGGCCATCATTTTTTGCACTGCCTATGATGAATATGCGGTGGAAGCGTTTAATGCTCAAGCGATAGGTTACTTATTAAAACCTGTCACTATTGAAAGTTTGCAAGAAGCGCTATCCAAAGCTGTAAAGCTCAATAAGGCGCAACTTGCTCGATTAAAAGATGGGCAGTCTACATTGGTAGAAGCGGGTAACCAGAGACAGCATATTGCCGCGAAAACACGACGTGGACTAGAGTTGGTGAATATCGATGAGATACGCTTATTCTTGGCTGATCAAAAATATGTCACTGTTCATCATAGCGGTGGTGAAACATTGATTGATGAAACACTGAAAGATCTAGAGAAGGAATTTCCCTCCCTGTTTTTGCGCGTGCACCGAAACGCATTAGTTGCTCTAAAGTACATCGATGGTTTGGAGCGTTTAGAAAACGGACAATACGTAGTGCGTATCGCCGATACCACGATCAAGCCTCTCGTTAGTCGGCGCCATGTGCCTAATGTTAGAAAGCAGATCCAAGGCTTATAGCTGACAATAACCCCACTTTACTTTTTTTTAGTGCCGATTACTTATCAAATGGCCAATAATATAGCATTTCAGATGAAACATCGGGACGAGTTTCGTATGATGGCGCCTGAGCGAAGGTGGCGTATAAATGAGATCCTATAATAGGCTATGAAGAAAGAATTGATTAGAATTGCAACAAGAGAAAGTGCTTTGGCCATGTGGCAAGCCAATTATGTCAAGGCGGCACTTGAGCAGGCTCACCCAGGTTTACAGGTAGCGCTGATTTCAAAAAAAACACGTGGCGATAAAATACTCGATACTCCCTTAGCTAAGATTGGTGGCAAAGGGCTATTTGTTAAAGAGCTGGAGCATGCACTGCTGACAAACGAAGCTGATATCGCTGTTCATTCGATGAAAGACGTCCCCATGGATTTTCCTGCAGGTTTGGGTTTGGCGGTAATATGTGAGCGTGAGAAGCCTACTGATGCGTTTGTTTCTAATGCCTATAACGATGTAGCGGATTTACCATTTGGCGCCAAGGTCGGCACATCCAGTTTGCGCAGACAATGTCAAATTAAACAGCATCGTCCGGATATTGTGATTGCGACTTTACGTGGTAACGTTAATACGCGACTACGCAAATTGGATGACGGTGAATTCGATGCCATTATCTTGGCCGAGGCGGGTTTGTTGCGGCTAAATATGCCTGAACGCGTTCGTCAGAGCTTAGCGCCTGAATATAGCTTACCGGCAGTGGGGCAAGGCGCTGTTGGTATCGAGTCTCGGCTAGATGATGAGCACGTTTTAAGGTTGCTTCGGCCTTTGCACCATGACAATACGGCGCTTTGTGTCACTGCTGAGCGGGCAATGAATAAAAGACTTGAAGGGGGCTGCCAAGTTCCTATTGCTGGCTATGCTTTGCTGAAAGCAGATGGCCAGCTTTGGTTACGCGGTTTGGTTGGCAGTACGGATGGCAAAACGGTATTGCGAGCTGAGCATACTGGCTCACCTGAACAGGCTGATCAAATAGGTACAAGGTTAGCTGAAGAGCTATTAAGCCAAGGTGCTGCCAGCATCTTAGAGGCAATTTATGGCCCACAGGGCGAGTCGGTGCGGTGAGTAGCTTGGTAAGTGATTGCTTGATTGTGTCGATGGGTGTGTCGGACTGGAGTTAATATGGGCCGATTGGCAAATTCTACAGTATTGGTGACTAGACCTTTGCCTCAGGCCGCCGACTTGATACAAGCTATCCATGATGAAGGAGGACATCCTATTCATGTGCCGACAATGGCTATAACGCCCTATGAAGATGAAGCTTCTGAAATGGGTAGAAGAATAAAGTATACCGTTATGGAGGTTGATCGATTTGATATTGCAATTTGTATCAGTGTCACTTCCGCCACTTGTATTTTGTCATGGCTCGATAAATTTTGGCCGCAAATGCCGGTCGGCATTCATTGGCTTGCAGTCGGGAGTGCCACGGCTAAGGTATTGCAGTCAGCTGGCTTTAATGTCAGTTACCCAAAACAAGTAATGGATAGTGGCGAATTGCTAAAATTACCAGAATTACAGGATGTTAATAATAAAAAAATAGTGTTATTTAAAGGTCGAGGTGGCCGCGATGCGTTGCAAATTGAATTACGGGCGCGTGGTGCTTTAGTTGAGATTTCTGAACTCTACCATCGTTCTGCAGCAACAGATAATGCAGAGCGATTGCGCCATCTTTTGCAGCAAAAATGCATTACGGCAGTTACTGGCCACAGTAGCGAAATGATTGAAAATTTTTTTGACTTATTGGGTAAAAAAAGTGATGCGTTGAGTAAGTTGTTGAACTTACCTTTGATCATTCCTGGCGAGCGTGTTGCAGCTAAAGCAAAGAAGCTTGGTTTTACGCAAGTTGTTATAGCCAAAAACGCCACTACAGGGCCCATGCTGGAAGCATTGATTGCAAGTGCCCATTGAAATGCTGATCTGGAAAAGATAAACGGTATGACGAGGATTACGGATTGTTAAACTGTTATTAGTTAACATAATATCGCCCTGTAGGCGGCAAGTAGGCAGCGATCGACAGTATGGTGATAGAAGCATCTTTAATAGCGACACTCGTTAAGCAAGGACAGTGTCGATTTTAATAAAAAACTTCAACCTATTATAGTTAGGCAGGAATAAATAATGGATAGTACCACTTCTGATAACATAGAAATTGAAAAAAGTACCGCCAAGAAAAGCTCGGGTGGTTTCATGCTTGGTATGGTTTGCTTGCTGGTATTAGGTGTTGGCGCTTTTTCTGGTTATACCTATTGGCTTCAACTGGGGCTCAAGCATAATTTGGCGGCAACTACTGAGCAGATAAATAATCAAAGCCGCATGATCGAGACCAGCACCAATAAACTCCAGAGTGGCCTATCTCAGTTAAATCTTGATAGTAAAAAAATGCGTGATGAGAACGCAAGTGATATTAAGCTATTGCAGGAGAGACTTAATAGCTACCAACAGCGATTGCTGGCCCTATCTACTACAAGTCGAGAAGATTGGTTGTTGGCTGAAGCCCTATATCTGTTGACCTTGGCTAATCAACGGTTAGTTGTTGAAAGAGAAGTTACCACGGCAGGTGCTTTACTGGCGAATGCGGATGATATTTTAGCGGGTATTGGGGACCTAGAGTTACGGGATGTGAGACAAGCTATTAAGACTGAGCAGATTGCTTTGAAACTAGCGGATGTTGTTGATCGCGAGGGAGTTTATCTAGAGATTGCTGCGTTGGCCGAGCATATCGATAACTTGAGAGTATTGAAAGTGCCGGAAATTAAACTCAATAAACCTGTTGAGAAGTCCGCAGCAGAAGGGCTAAGTTTTTTTCAGCGGTTCAAGCAAAGTATCACATTAACCTTAGCAGATTTTTCTGACTATGTTCGTATTAACTCGCATCGAGAGCCGATTGAACCTATTTTGCCGCCTGATCAACTGCAGTATCTCAAGCAAAATATTCGTTTTATGTTAGAACAAGCGCAGTTAGCGTTGTTAAAGGAACAACCCAATATTTATAGAAAAGCACTACTTAAATCGGCCCAATGGATCCAGCGTTACTATGCTATTAATGCCCAAGAAAACAGTGCTATATTAGATGGCATAGAAAGGTTGGCGCAAATTGATATTGTTCAATCTGTGCCGGATATTTCGCAATCTCGAGTTGCATTAGAGGCCTATATAGAGAAGTTACACAAGCTTAAGCCTGTCGAAGAGACGAAAGGAACAGCTTTGCATCAACCGTTAACATCGGCGCTCTTGGCAAAAGAGGAGGTATAGTATGAAGTTGCCACTGTTTTTTGTTCTCTTACTGGCGGCGGCGTGGGCTGGCATTGAAGTCATCGCGCTGTTAGAAAATGATGCCGGCTACATATTAATTTCCTATGATACGACGACTATCGAAATGACATTACTAGTGGGAATGATATTGATTGTTTGCACCGCTGTTATTTTATTCGCTAGCATTTGGTTGGTCTTACGTTTATTTTCTTCCCGCGGCGCTATTTTTTCTTGGTTTGGACGTCGAAGCATTAAACTGAACCGACAGCAAACGACTAAAGGGTTGATTGATTTTACAGAAGGTAACTGGGGTTCAGCCAAAAGACAACTTATCCAATCTGCGGCTAAAGCGGAGACGCCTATAATAAACTATTTAATGGCGGCGAGAGCAAGCTCCATGATAGGAGATTTTGCTGATTCTGAGGAATGTTTGCGCGAAGCTGATAAAATTAAGGGGGCAACCATTGCCGTCGGCGTTACCCAGGCACAGATCCAGTTAGACAATGGCCGGCTAGAACAGTGTTTAGCAACATTGATGAGAATTAAGGAGAAGTCGCCACGTCATAAGGCTGTACTCAATATGCTAAAAAAAGTTTATATCCGTTTGCAAGACTGGAGAAATTTAGAAAACTTACTGCCGGAATTAAAGAAAAGCAAAATATTAGATAATGCTGAACTGTTGACATTAGAACACACCACTTACCGAGGGTTATTGAACGATTATATTGCGAAAAGTCATCGCCAAAACATAACAATGGATGATGAGCTGATAGATGCTTGGAAGCGCGCACCGGTTCAAGTCAAAAAGGACCCTGATATGGTCGCGTTGTACGTTGATGCGTTGTTGGCTTATGACAAGGGTTTTCAGGCAGAGTCAGTTCTATGTTCGGCATTGAATAAACAATGGCATGATGATTTAGTGGTTAAATATGGCTATGTGCAGGGGCGTGACCTGAAAAAGCAATTATTAAGTGGAGAGAAGTGGTTGCAAGAACGGCCGAACAATGCCGCTTTATTGCTTACCTTGGGGCGGCTTGCGTTGAATAATCAAATGTGGTTGAAAGCGCGGGAATACTTTGAAAATAGTCTGCGTTTAAGTCGCACGCCAGAGGTGCTGGGAGAGCTAGGGCGTTTATCGGCGCAATTAGATGAATATGAAAAGAGTGCTGACTATTTTTCTCAGAGCATCCTTGCTGGTGCGATGAAGCTTGGCTTACCCAACCTGCCAATGCCAAAAAGCACGGCTCAACATATCGACCAAGTGGAGCCAGCAGTGTAGGTTGCCTTGTGGGCGGCAAGGAAATATCGTCAGAATAGCTCAAGGCTGTCCCAGATGTCATCAACTCGCCGTTTGACATCTGGGTCCATGGTAATTGTTTTACCCCAATGGCGTTGTGTTTCACCTGGCCATTTATTGGTTGCGTCCATACCTATCTTTGAACCCAAACCTGATGTGGGGGAAGCGAAATCTAGATAATCTATCGGAGTGTTTTCTATAATCGTGCAGTCTCTTGCCGGATCCATTCTGGTTGTGATTGCCCAAATCACGTCTTGCCAACTTCTGGCATTTACATCATGATCGGTAACAATAACAAACTTAGTATACATAAATTGTCGTAAAAAAGACCATACTCCCAACATAACCCGCTTGGCATGGCCAGGATATTGTTTTTTCATTGTCACTACCGCTAAGCGATAAGAACATCCTTCGGGCGGTAGATAAAAGTCGTCAATCTCAGGAAATTGTTTTTTTAAAATAGGTACAAAAACTTCGTTAAGTGCAACTCCTAGTATGGCGGGTTCATCGGGCGGTCGTCCGGTATAAGTACTGTGATAGATCGGGTTGTCTCGATGGGTAATGGTTTCTACCGTGAATACAGGGAACTGCTCAATCTCATTATAGTAGCCAGTATGGTCGCCGAATGGACCTTCGTCCGTTATATCATTTGGATAAATGGCTCCTTCCAGAATATATTCCGCGGTTGCCGGAACATGTAAGTCGTTTTTCAAACATTGAGCGACTTCGGTTTTGCTACCGCGTAGTAAACCGGCAAAGCTATATTCTGACAACGTGTCTGGTACGGGAGTCACTGCGCCCAGAATGGTAGCGGGATCAGCACCTAAGGCAACGGCAACGGGATAAGGTTGGTCTGGAAATTTTTCCTGAAATTCTCTGAAATCCAGGGCGCCGCCGCGATGAGATAACCAGCGCATGATGAGTTTATTTTTACCGATAACCTGCATGCGATAAATACCCAGATTTTGTCGTTTTTTATTGGGCCCACGGGTAATGACTAGTGGCCAGGTGATCAGTGGCCCGGCATCTTCCGGCCAACATGTTTGGATGGGTAATTGGCTAAGATCGATATCTTGGCTTTCAATGATATTCTGTTGACATATAGGCCGGTTAATGATTTTCGGCCCCATATTCAACACCTGCTTAAACAGGGGAAGTTTCTGTAAAGAGTCTTTCAATCCTTGTGGTGGCTCTGGTTCTTTTAAAAATGCGAGAAGTTCTCCGACGGCGCGTAAGTCATCGATAGACTCCTTGCCCATACCTAGAGCAACACGTTTGGGAGTGCCGAAAAGATTGGCCAAAACAGGCGTGTTAAAACCTTTCGGTTTTTCAAATAGTAGAGCGGGTCCCCCGGCTTTGAGGGTGCGATCACAAATTTCTGTTATTTCGAGGTAGGGGTCGACCTCAACTGTGATTCGCTTCAGCTCTCCTTGTTTTTCTAATGTGTTAACAAAATCGCGCAGATCTTTATATTTCATGTGGCAGCAAATCAGTCTTTAATTTGATGTCATTTACTACCTGATGTTGGGCAAAAAATTACGAACCCGAGTATTTTATTTGCGTTTCATCGATAGGAAAAATTCTTCATTGGTTTTAGTATCTTTTAGGCGATCGAGTAGAAATTCTACTGCCGCGATATCTTCCATACCGTGTAATAGTTTTCTTAAAATCCACATACGTTGCAGCTCGTCTTCACTGGTCAATAGGTCTTCCCGTCGAGTGCCCGAACGCCGGATATTAATGGCTGGATAGACACGCTTTTCGGCAATTTTACGATCGAGATGGAGCTCCATATTGCCCGTACCTTTAAACTCTTCGTATATTACCTCATCCATCTTGGAACCGGTCTCAACCAGAGCTGTGGCAATAATAGTCAAGCTGCCACCTTCTTCAATGTTGCGCGCGGCACCAAAAAAGCGCTTGGGACGCTCCAAAGCATGGGCATCGACACCACCAGTAAGCACTTTACCAGATGACGGTACAGTTGTGTTGTAGGCACGAGCCAAGCGGGTAATAGAGTCAAGCAGGATAACAACATCTTTTTTATGCTCCACTAACCGCTTAGCTTTTTCAATAACCATTTCTGCAACTTGAACATGGCGAGAAGGGGGTTCATCGAATGTGCTAGCGACAACTTCGCCCCGGACAGAACGTCTCATTTCAGTCACTTCTTCCGGCCGTTCGTCGATGAGTAAAACGATGATATGGCACTCTGGATTATTGCGAATAATTGATTGAGCAACATTTTGCATCAAGATAGTTTTACCCGCTTTGGGTGGTGAAACAATTAATGCTCTTTGGCCTTTCCCTATCGGCGTCGCTAAATCGATAATTCTTGATGATAAGTCTTCTGTACTGCCATTGCCTTG
>JANQMK010000011.1 GCA_028280085.1 Pseudomonadales bacterium | reverse complement strand
TGCTAACATCCCGCCGGCAACTGCCGGAATACCGATCAATATAGCTGATAAAAGCGCACATTTAACAGCGCTCAAATCGAAGGTACGAGGACGCTCTTGGTTTTTACTAACGATTATTACTTTCATACTAAATACTAACTTTTCGACACCAGGCTCATCATATACATCTTAATTACATCCACCGCTGCCTACATTTCGTCGTGAAGCAATGAAACAGCTATCAGGGGATATATGGGCGGATATAATTCAGAAATAGTCTAAAAAACGGACCGATAAAGCACTTTTTCCACAGTCCAATAATAGATACGACAAAGGCACCCATGCAAAAACGCGACATTATAACGCGCACCCTATAATTAACCTAGCCACTCCCAGTAAACTTAGCAAGATAGATTATTTAATAGCCTTTCAGGGGTTTTTACAGCCAGACCAGCGGTCACAAACTGGCCGTGCAACGATAAAAACTTCTAGTTACAGGGAGTTAAGTTATGTAGATAACAAAATTGGGAGTTAAGTACTAAACAGCCAAGAGGGGGCTAGCATAGGATATGGGCGCATCTGCTGTGTCTTCCTCAAATGTAACAACCTCCCATGCATTAGTACGCAGAATAAGCTCTCTTAATAACTTATTATTCAAACCATGCCCAGACTTAAATGCTTTAAATTCACCAATTAAGCTGTTACCAAGTAGGTAAAGGTCGCCAATAGCATCGAGAATCTTGTGTTTAACGAACTCATCTTCGTAACGCAATCCATCCTCATTCAAAACACGATACTCATCAAGTACAACGGCATTATCTAAGCTTCCCCCTTGGGCTAGGCCGCGTGAACGTAAATATTCTATTTCATGCATAAAACCAAATGTTCTAGCACGGCTTATTTCTTTCACAAAGGAGGTGGACGAAAAATCAATAGAGGCGTCAACAGTGCGCCCAACAAAAGCTGGATGATCAAAATCAATACCAAACGACACCTTGAAACCTTCAAAGGGCAGAAATGTGGCTTTTTTATCACCATCCTTAACAGTTATTGGCTTTTTAATACGAATAAACTTTTTAGCCGCCCGCTGCTCTTCAATACCTGCTGACTGGATAAGAAAAACAAACGGCCCCGCACTGCCATCCATAATAGGTACTTCAGGCGCACTCACTTCAACAATAGCATTGTCTATACCAAGACCAGCCATCGCTGACAGTAAATGCTCCACCGTGGAAACACGAACACCATCCTTCATCAACACAGTAGATAACGTTGTATCTCCTACATTTTTAGCACAAGCAGGTATTTCAACGACAGGGTCGAGGTCAGTACGGCGAAACACGATACCAGCATCGACTGGTGCTGGCATCAACGTTAAGTATATTTTCTCTCCGGTATGTAAACCAACACCCGTAGCTCGGATAATATTTTTCAGTGTTCTTTGTCTAATCATGCAGGAATATGGCACCTTAACTGATTTCTTTTTCTTGACTACTTTTTTCGTGGCTATTTGTTACTACTTTTTTAATTGCTGGCTTTATTACTGGGCTTAACATTACTGAACTTGATCTACCGCCAACACGGGTTACCGATTGGAGCGATCGAACTTTCTAATGCCAATGAACTAACCAAACTAACTAAGGACAAGAGCCTAAACATTTACCATTAGCAATCTAAACTACCAACCTACGCTACGTGCGTCGAACTAAGTGCATCTAATTTACACGCTGCCAGTCGTCGAATACTAGCAAAGTTAAGTCTCTTAAACCAACCCAGGCTCATAATTAAGCCTGGGTTGGCAGTATTTCACAAATGCGAGCTAACAAATTAATCAACTTGGCGGCGTAAAAATGCAGGGATATCTAAGTAGTCCATATTCTGGTCATTCTCATACACGGCATCAGTTGCGCGTGCGACCGCTGCGGAACCAGCTCGTCTTGCTGCGGGACGCTCCATCGGCTCAGCTGTACGCTCATTACGCCGAGTATTATCGACCACTTTTTGCGGACGCGGAGCTTCTTCGCGTATATCCTGCTCTGTTTCAAGCCCAGTAGCAACAACCGTAACTCTCAGTTCATCACCCATATCTGGGTCAATAACAGTACCAACGACTACAGTTGCGTCTTCTGATGCGAAATTTTCTACAATATCACCCACTTCGGTAAACTCACCCAATGACAAATCCATACCAGCGGTTATATTAACTAAAATACCCCGCGCGCCATCTAAATTAATATCGTCTAGTAGCGGGCTTCGTATAGCCGCTTCTGCAGCATCAACTGCCCGGTTATCGCCATCTGAAGATCCGGTACCCATCATTGCCATGCCCATTTCGGACATTACCGTTCTGACATCTGCAAAATCCACATTAATCATACCAGGACGAATAATAAGATCCGCAATGCCTTGCACCGCACCTAATAATATGTCGTTAGCAGTTTTAAACGCGTCTAACAAACTCGCACTCTTACCCATAACAGACATCAGCTTCTCATTGGGAATCGTAATGAGCGAGTCGACATTTTGCGCTAACTCTCTCATACCCGCCTCCGCAACGGAGCTTCGCTTGCGCCCTTCAAATGGAAAAGGCCGCGTCACTACTGCCACGGTCAAAATTCCAAGCTCCTTAGCAACCTCTGCCACCACCGGCGCTCCACCAGTACCAGTACCACCTCCCATGCCAGCAGTGATAAAAGCCATATCGGCTCCCTGTAAAACCTCCGCAATCCGGTCTCTATCTTCAACTGCAGCTAATCGACCTATCTCCGGATCTGCGCCAGCGCCCAGTCCTTTCGTCACATTGTTGCCAAGTTGCAGCACGGTTTTCGCATCAACATCTTTGAGCGCTTGAGCATCCGTATTAGCACAAATGAAATCAACGCCCTCAACCGAATTAGCAATCATGTGTTTAACGGCATTACCACCGCCGCCGCCCACACCAATTACTTTGATTACAGCATTCTTTGGTACGCTATCGACAAGTTCGAACATAAATATTCTCCTTTTTTAAAAACGACTCTAAATGTAAAAACAACAAATACAAAACTATTGATTCATTCCAAAACTAAAAAATCTACCTAAATCTTTAACTAAAAATTTCCTTGCAGCCACAGCTTCATTTTGCCCAAAACACTTACACTATTATCTTCACTCACTAAACGCAACGCACTTTCTTCCTGCAATTTCAAACCATACTGCAACAAACCTACACCTGTTGAATAAATTGGGTTACTGACAATATCAACCAAACCCTGAACACCTTGTGGAAAGCCAACCCTAACTGGCATATGAAAAATTTCCTCTGCTAATTCAACCACACCTTCCATTTTTGATGTACCACCAGTCAGGACGATACCCGCTGCAATCATATCTTCGAAACCGCTCCGTCTAATCTCTGCCAATACCAACGTAAATAACTCATCGTAGCGAGGCTCCACCACCTCTGCCAACGCCTGTCGCGATAAAGAACGCGCTTCCCTATCACCCACACTGGGAACTTGAATAGTTTCTTCGGCACCGGCAAGCTTTGCCAATGCACAGGCATACTTAATCTTAATTTCTTCCGCATGCATTGTCGGTGTTCTAAACGCCATGGCGATATCATTAGTCACCTGGTCACCGGCAATTGGAATAACTCCGGTATGCCTTATTGCCCCTTGGGTGAATATGGCGATATCAGTGGTACCCCCGCCAATATCTACTAAACAAACTCCCAATTCCTTTTCGTCTTCTGTCAATACGGAGCAACTAGAAGCCATTTGTTCTAAGATGATGTCTTCAACTTCTAACTCACACCGCTGAATACATTTTTCGATATTTTGGGCAGCATTCACCGCCCCGCTTACCAAATGAACTTTGGCCTCTAGTCTCACCCCAGACATACCTAAAGGCTCTTTAATACCCTCCTGATTATCTATGGCATATTCCTGGGGCAATATATGAAGAATTTTTTGATCGGCAGGAATTGCCACCGCTTGCGCTGCATCGATGACACGGTCGAGATCAAGCTGGCAAACCTCGCGCTCTCGGATGGCTACAATACCGTGTGAATTCATACTTCGAATATGACTACCGGCAATACCCGCATATACGGAGTGAATTTGACACCCCGCCATTAACTCGGCTTCTTCAATTGCCCTCTGAATAGATTGTACCGTTGACTCAATATTAACGACTACGCCCTTTTTTAAACCATTTGAACGATGTGAACCAATACCGACAATATCTAGTTCGCCATCGACATTAACTTCGCCCACTATCGCGACGACCTTGGACGTACCAATATCAAGACCAACGAGCATTTTTCCGCTATCATGACTGTTATTCATAATCCCTCCTAGCGTTCTGCTAGCGCTGGTTGTAACTGAGGTTCACCACTGTTCGGTCTAGCACGGTTCCACTTCACAGCTATACCATTGCTATACCGCAAATCTACTGCAGCAATCTGTCCTACCTGTTGTTTTAGCTGCTGATTATAAACTTGAACAAAACGATCTAACCTTGCAGCGATATCATCCTTTCCAATGTTTAACTCCATTCCCGTATCCAACACTCCCCGGTGAGCGCCCTTTTCATCCCGATACAAAGACGTCAACTTTACATCGATCGCCACGAATTTACCGGCAATAGCTTTATAAACAGCTAGCAGTTCTTTACTGCTACCTTCAGGACCTTTGAGACTAGGCAACTCTATATCCGCCTCGACAAAACTATCCGCCTTATCAAAAACGTCTCCCTCTATATTAAGCAGCGCGTCCTTCCCCCATTTTGCGTACGGAGTTTGCTCAACGATGGAAACTACTAACGTATCGGGCCATTCACGTTCAACCATAGCCCGATAGATAGTGGGTTCGCTTTCTAAACGACCCTTTATATCGTGTAAATTAATGGCAATAAAGCTCTCAGCGATATAGGGTTTGATCATATCCGTTAACTCATCTTTATTAATATGCTGGTATTCACCCTTAACCACTACTTTTGATAACGGCCACTTAGCGCTCTCAAGTATTGCCTGACCTGTAAAATAAGCTACACCCGCGGTAACAACTGTTAACACGCCCAATGTAGCTCGCTTGCTCCATAGCACCAAGGCTGGCATCCAACCAGGTCGCGACTGTTTTCTGCTAGCCCCTCGCCCTTTACCTTTAGCTTTCAAACGAATGTCATTCATTTAGTTGTCACCCCTTTCATGTACCACACAGCTACCCGACTGAAACAGCGCATTTAGCAAGTCTGGTAGAGTATGCGGAAAACAAGATCATCAAATCCTATGCCCTCTGCCTGGGCAGCCATGGGCACTAAACTATGATTAGTCATACCCGGTATAGTATTGACTTCCAACAAAAACAGCCCCCCTTGGTGGTCTCGCATTATGTCCACACGTCCCCAACCACGACAACCCAAGCCCGCAAACGCATTTAGCGCCAAATATTGCATATCTGTTTCTATTGCGGACGACAAGCCACATGGGCAAATATAACGCGTGTTACTCGACTCATATTTTGCCTCAAAATCGTAAAATAAATTATCTGTCTCCAACTTAATGACTGGCAATGCTCTGCCATTTAAAATCGCCACCGTATACTCGTCGCCCTCAACCCAACGTTCTGCGATAATACAATCATCAAACGCCGCTGCGGTCTCATAAGCAGCAAACAGCTCATCTGAGGTCCTAGCCGTAGACATACCTATACTCGACCCTTCACGCGCCGGCTTAACAATAACTTGCCCACCAAGAACTTCAATAATCTCTGACCAATTACTGTGAGCTGTCAATAAGAAAAACTCTGGTGTAGGTAATCCGATGCCTCTCCACAGCTGTTTGCTACGCAATTTATCCATAGCAAGCGCAGAACCTAAAACTCCACTACCGGTATAGGGCAAGCCGACACTCTCTAATGCCCCTTGTATAGTTCCGTCTTCACCACCAGGACCATGCAACATCAAAAACACTCTATCGTACTGCCCTTCATGTAAAAACGAAAACAAATTAGAACGTAAATCAATGCCTTCATAGCATATACCCATCCGCCCCATGGCGGCTTCAACTGCAGCACCACTCTTAAGCGAAATAGACCGCTCCGCAGATTGTCCGCCATAAATTAATGCGACCCGCCCAAGCTCTTGAATAGCCTCTACCGACGGAACAAATGTCTTTGTCTCTGCATTCATCCGATTAACTTCCGCCTAGCTAAATCCACTGCCAAGTATCCAACACTACCTGCCCCTTGCGTAATAACTATATCGTCGGCTCTTACTAGTCGCTGCAAAACCTCCGGCACGGCGCCGAGGTTTTCAACAAAAATAGGCTCTATCGTGCCACGCCGTCGAATACTGCGGCACAGGCTTTTACTATCGGCGCCAGCAATCGGTTCTTCTCCTGCAGCATAGACGTCAAGCAGCAATAACTGATCACACTGGCTCAATACACGCACAAAATCCTCATATAAATCTTGAGTGCGAGAATAGCGATGTGGTTGATAGATCATAACAAGACGCCTGTCTGGCCAACCCTTTCTCACGGCATTTATGATGGCTTCTACTTCCGTTGGATGATGTCCATAATCATCGACTAACATGGCAGTACCACCAGCCACAGCAAAACTGCCATAAATTTGAAAGCGCCTACCGACACCTTGAAAGCTACTTAAGCCTCTCACTATTGAATCATCGTCAATGCCTTCATCTGTTGCAACGGCAATGGCAGCGGTAGCATTCAATATGTTGTGCTTGCCTGGCATATTCAACCTAACCTGTAGTGACCGCTTGCCATCAGGTCGTCGCACCGTAAACTCCGACACAGTTTCTTTTTGCTTTACATCGATAATTTTAAAATCAGCTGCTTCATCGAAGCCATAGGTTAATACAGGCCTCCCAATCGTTTCCTGCAGTGTTTTAATAACCGGATTATCAATGCATATGACGGCCAAACCATAAAAAGGTAGATTGTGAAGAAATTCAACGAAGGTTTTCTGCAATTTGGCAAAGTCGCCCTCATATGTTGCCATGTGGTCAGCATCAATATTGGTAACTACTGCGACCATGGGCTGCAAATGCAGAAAAGAAGCGTCGCTCTCATCTGCTTCAGCGACTAGATAACGGCTTTCACCAAGTCTAGCGTTAGTGCCAGCACTATTTAATAACCCACCGATAACGAAAGTAGGGTCCAATCCGCCCTCCGCCAACAACGATGCGATTAAGCTAGTCGTGGTTGTTTTACCATGAGTACCAGCAACAGCGATACCATGTCGATAACGCATCAATTCTCCCAACATCTCTGCTCGTCTAACTACGGGAATACGCAACGCTTTACTGCGAAGAATTTCTGGATTATCGCTAGTAACTGCAGAGGAATTAACCACCACATCGGCGTCATTGACATATTCCTCCTTATGCCCAATATGGACTGTTGCACCCATCGTGCGCAACCTTTCAATAGTTGCACTTGCCTTAAGATCAGAACCAGATATTTCATAGCCCTGATTTAATAAAACCTCGGCAATACCACACATGCCAGCACCGCCTATACCAATAAAATGAATACGCTTAATGCGTCGCATCTCTGGCACAGAATAGCGCTGCGAAATATCCGCTGGCGCCACATTCAGTATCTTCGCACTAGACACCACACACCTCCAAGCATGCGCTAGCAACAGTAGAAGCAGCATTAGGCGTAGCTAATTCACGCGCATTGTTGGCCATAGATAAAAGCACATTACGATTGTCTGATAGAAACCGCAAACGATCGCTAATCACTTCAGCATTTAATTCAGACTGTTGCACTAAAAACCCCGCTTCATGTGACACTAACCACTTAGCATTCGCAGTTTGATGGTCATCCGTTGCATGGGGGTAAGGCACATATAACGCCGCTATACCGACAGTTGATATTTCAGCAACCGTTAGAGCTCCAGCTCTGCATATAACGAAATCAGCCCAAGCATAAGCAACATCCATATTTTCAATAAAAGGCTCAATGCGTGCCGCGACACGGTGTTTCTGATATTCTTGCTGCGCCGAAACAATATTGTTGGGTCCCACCTGATGCCATACTTCCGGTCGGTTAGCTTCTTCAACCATCGCGAGTGCGTTAGGTACTACCGTATTTAACGCGACAGCTCCTAAACTTCCACCCAGTATCAACAGCCTCAGCTTACCCCGGCATGTTTTAAATCTTTCATTTGGCGCAGGCAAGGCAGCAATTGACTTACGCACCGGATTACCGACATACACCCCTCTTCGCAACGTAGAGGGAAATGCTTGCAATATACTATTTGCAAAATAACTCAATATTTTATTAGTGGTGCCGGCAACCGCGTTCTGTTCATGAATAACCAAAGGTTTTCTTAGTAACCGACATGCGATACCACCAGGCCCAGAGGCAAAACCACCCATACCTAAGACACTGTCAGGATTGACTCGTCTGACAATGGCTATCGCCTGAAATAGAGCACCCAACAACAAAATCGGCGCCTTTAACAAGCCCCAGATACCTTTACCTCTTATGCCCTGAACTGAAATATATGAAATCGGTATATTTGCCGCCGGCACTACTCTCGCTTCAATCCCCTTGTGAGTTCCAAGCCAAGTTACCTGAATGCCTCGCTCCTGTAATTCTTCGGCGACAGCCAGCGCGGGAAAAACATGCCCGCCAGTGCCACCTGCCATAACTAGTACTGTCCCAAGATTTCGCTTAGTCATGATATTCCTCATAAGCGTCAGCAGTGGGAATCGGACCACGTTGGGGTACAGGCCTCGCGGTTTGCTTGGTTTTTTTCGCTCGCTTAGTATTACTACTTTTCTTTACTGGACCAAGCACTTCATAATTAACTCGCAAGATAATGGCAACAAACAAACAGCAAACTATTAAACTACTACCGCCATAACTCAAAAAAGGCAGTGTTAATCCTTTTGTTGGTAACAAACCACAATTTACACCAATATTAATAAATGTTTGTGCCGCAATAATCAGCGTAAAACCATAAACTACGTTAGCCGCGAAAAAATGGCCTGTCTGCTCAGCGCGCTTTCCAATGAACAATGATCTATTAATCAATATCATATAAAGTAAAATAATGGCGATAACACCTATCAAACCAAACTCTTCAGCCATAATGGCAAAAACAAAATCGGTATGTGCCTCAGGCAAATAAAACAGCTTTTGGACACTGTTACCAAGCCCCACGCCAAACCATTCACCCCGCCCAATAGCAATTAAAGATTGCGCTAATTGATATCCATGTCCAAACTGATCGGCAAACGGCTCTGACAGGCTTTTCGTAAATGCATCAAATCTCGCCATGCGATAATTTGAGCTCGCGACCATAGCAGTCATCAGCGCTCCACTACCGATGCCAAATGCTAGCAACTGTCGAAGACCCAAACCTGCCAAAAACATCATACCCAAGCAACTTGACATTAAAACTACCAAAGCGCCAAAATCAGGCTCCAAATACAATAAAAAACCAAACACAGCTAACACCATCATGGGCTTTATAAAGCCACGCCACTGGCTAATGACTTCCGCTTGCCGCCTAACAAGATATCCAGCCAAATACATAACCATGCAAAACTTAGCCACTTCAGAAGATTGTAATGTCAAGCCTGCAAAACGAATCCAACGTTGGCTACCATTAACTTTGTGCCCGATACCCGGCACTAACACTAAGCAAAGTAACAGCATGCCGACCAGTAGCAAGACCCAACTACATCTTTCCCAAACCCTTATAGGCACAAGAAACGCAGCACTAGCGAACGACACACCTAAAGCAAGATAGAGTAAGTGACGTTTTGCTAACGATAGAGGATCGCCATGATGGTACTCAGCATAACCAACCGATGAGGAAGCAACCATCACCACTCCCATTAGCGCTAACGAAATAGCCGAGAGTAAAACCATTTTATCCAGTTGCAACTCTGAAAAACTATATGGCCTGTATTCTTGCAATAAACTGGAGCGCAACACATTGTCTTTCAATATACTAGCCTTCAACTGATATGCATGTTCCATCATGCCAGCGCCTCCACTGCTCGAATATAGCAATCTCCGCGTTGTTCAAAGTTTTCAAACATGTCAAAACTGGCGCAAGCAGGAGAAAGCAAGACGATATCACCCGCAACCGCATTAGCAGCGGCAATTCTGACTGCTTCATCCATAGTGCGTGCAAATAATACGTCAACATCATCTCTAATTGTCGCGGCAATCTGAGTTGCATCTTCGCCAATTAACACAGCAATCTTTCCTTTTGCGGCTAACACCTTGCCCAAATCTGAAAATTCCGCTCCTTTAGCAACCCCGCCGGCAATTAATATAATCTGTTTATCTCTTGTTGCTAGACCATGAATTGCGGCAACGCTAGCACCCACATTAGTGCCCTTTGAATCATTAAAATATGTCACTTGGTCAATATCGGCCACCCACTGACAACGATGTTTTAGACCAACAAAACTCTGTAAACATTCCAACATAGAGGCCATTGTCAAACCAAGAGCTGAACCCACAGCCAATGCAGCCAATGCATTCGCAACATTGTGTGTTCCCTTTATCTTCAGATCATCTACCGCCATTAGAGGGCCATTGATATCGGCCAGATAGATTCTGCCATTTAATGTCGTTACTCCAAAACCATTGCCGACGGGCTCATTAAGCCCAAAGCTAAAGCAAACTTTCTTGCCGTGTTTTACCTTATTGAGATCAACCACCTGATCATCTTCGGTATTATCTAGCATCCGTCCATCACCCAAACCGCTCACAAAAGGAGGTATCGCTAACGGATCACAACGATTGACAACTAACTGGCGACAGTTATCAAATATTTTAAGCTTTGCGCGACGATAGGCTTGCAAATCGATATAACGATCTAAGTGGTCAGGACTAATATTTAGCACAGTCGCAACCTCAGCTTTAAGCGACGCTGAACGTTCTAACTGAAAGCTAGAAAGCTCTAGCACATAAAGCTCATTCTCTGCATTTATCAGGTCTAACACTGGCGTACCTAAATTGCCACCTACCCCTACTTTTTTGCCAGCATATCCACACATCTCACCAACCAGTGTAGTAACCGTGCTTTTTGCATTTGTACCCGTAATGGCAACAATGGGTTGATTGACCGCTTCGCAAAAAATATCAATATCACTGGATATATTGACGCCCTTTTGTCTAGCACGAGCTACCGCAGGCTCAGCCAACGAAACGCCTGGGCTCACGATTAATTGCTTTGCATCGATAAAACAATCACGCGACAGTGGACCACAATGAACCTTAACCTCCGGAAACTCAAGCTGGAACTGCCTTAAGCCCGGCGGCTCTAGTCGCGTATCATAGATAACAAATGGCAGATTTTTTTGGCGAAAATAGCGCGCGCAGGAACACCCCGTCAGACCTAAACCAAGTATAATCCTGTCGTGGGAAACAGTTTTTGGCATCTTCCAATGTGCCTCTCGCTTGCTTTTTTCCGGCAATGCCTTTCCTTAAATAATTACCATACTACGCCACGGAACTAGGCTTAACGTAGCTTCAATGTTGCCAACCCAACCAAGACCAACATCACCGTAATAATCCAAAACCTTACGATTACCCGCGGCTCTGGCCACCCCTTAAGCTCAAAATGATGATGCAGTGGAGCCATGCGAAAAATTCGCTTACCAGTCAATTTATATGACAACACCTGCAAAATAACCGACACGGTCTCCATTACAAAAACACCGCTCATAATAAAAAAAACGATTTCATGACGGACAATAACAGCAACAACACCCAACGCCGCGCCCAGTGCTAGAGCACCTACATCGCCCATAAAAACTTGGGCTGGATAGGTATTAAACCAGAGAAATCCCAAACCAGCTCCAGCCAACGCGCCACAAAATACTACTAGCTCACCTGCCCCTGATACTTTAGGGATATGCAGATAGTCTGAAAAAGCGGCATGCCCACTAAGGTAGGCAATAATGCCCAGAGCTGAACCGATCATTACGGTTGGCAATATTGCTAAGCCATCAAGCCCATCAGTTAAATTAACCGCATTGGAGCTTCCAACAATGACAAAATAGGTAAAAATAATGTAAAAAGGACCCATGTTAAACGCTACATTTTTAAAAAACGGCACGATCAATTGTGTTTCTACCAACGAGGTTGCTGTGTAATATAAAAACAGAGCTGCGCCGAAACCACCGACAGATTGCCAAAAATACTTAGCCTTAGCCGATAAGCCCTTAGAATTCTTTTCCGACACTTTACGGTAGTCATCAACCCAGCCTACGGCACCAAAAATAAACATTACAGACAAGACAACCCACACATAGCGATTATTTAAATCTGACCAGAGTAATACGCTAATCCCGATAGCAATTAAGATCAGCGCCCCTCCCATTGTTGGAGTACCAGATTTACTTAGATGGCTCTCAGGACCGTCAACTCTCACGGCTTGTCCAATCTGATAGTCATTGAGCCGCCTAATCATATAAGGACCTACCAACAGCGAAATTGCCAAAGCCGTGGCAATACCCAATATTCCACGCAAAGTGAGATATTGAAACACTGAAAAAGCGCTGACATATTCTGACAGATACTCGGCCAGCCATAGTAACATTAAGCTTGTTCCTCCAGAGCAGTAAGTGCTTGAACCACTTTTTCCATCATCGAACTACGCGAACCCTTCACTAAAAATATCGTTTTGTTGGTTGCAATTGATTTACAGTGGTCCACTAATGAAGCATGATCTGCAAAGTGCAAACCCTTTTGCCCAAAACGCTTACTTGCCGCTTCACTCAGGTTACCTACACTAATTAGACTATCGATTTTACCTGCACTATAGCCACCTATTTCACGGTGTAATCGCTCAGCTTCATCACCTAGCTCAGCCATATCACCTAGTACTAATACTTTCTCACCAGGCCAGTTGGCAATAGTATCAATAGCCGACCTAACTGATCCGGGATTGGCATTATAAGAATCATCCACCACTTGACTACTAGCTATACCCTCTACTAAATACAACCTACCCTCAACTGAGCAAAACTTTTCTAAACCTATTTTAATTTGCGCTAAGTCTGCCCCTGCAGCGTAACTGGCTGCGGCTGCCGCGAGAGCGTTACTAACATTATGTTGACCTATAGCATTTAGTTGAATCGTTACTTCTCCTAGCGGCGAAAACAACTCAAAAGCAATATGATGATTTGGCAATTCAATGACAGACGCCGCATAGAAATCTGCTTTTGCTGAAGAATTCATACTATAAGTTATTATTTCTGCCGCCCGAATTTGATGCCTCCATTGATCACAATACATTTCATCGCTATTTAAAATCGCTTTGGCTTGCGGCAACAGATTGTCATATATCTCACCTTTGGCCAACGCAACATTATCCAAGCTACCGAATCCTTCAATATGAGCAGACATAACATTGTTCACCAACACGACGTCAGGCGATACAAGATCACGCAAGTAGGCGATATCCCCCCTTTTGCGAGCTCCCAACTCCAATACCGCGTAGCTGTAAGAGCTATTAAGTTGCATTAACGTCAAGGGCACACCGACTTCATTGTTATAATTCTTTGCTGTAGCAAGTGTTGGCCCTACCTCTTGCAAGATGCTATATACCATCTCCTTAACAGTAGTCTTGCCACTACTACCGGTCAGTGCGACCATGCAACCGTTGAAGGTTTCACGTACTAGCTTACCTAAATCACCTAATGCCTTTAATGTATCCTGAACTTGCAACAATGGCAGCGATGTCGCCACAGGCTTCGACACCACCGCTCCACAAGCGCCTTTTTGTTGCGCGGAATCAACGAAGCGATGACCATCAAAATTTTCCCCGATTAAAGCGACAAATAGATCGCCCGGCTTTAGTTGGCGAGTATCCGTAGCCACAGTATCAAATGTTACGTCCACATCTGTAGCTAAAGCACCTAAACGAGGTGCAACTTTTGAGAAAGCAAAAGACACTAGCATTTCCCTCCAGACGTTCTATGTCGACGTAGCGCCTTCGATACTTGCTCTCTGTCATTAAATCGATATTTTTTGCCCTTAATCTCCTGATAGTCTTCGTGTCCTTTGCCAGCAATAACAACAATATCATCTGCTGCAGCTTGAGCTATAGCACTGTCAATCGCCAATGCACGCTCTTCTTCAATAACTACCTCCGCCTCGCCTAACATACCGCCGATAATATCTTTGATAATCTGCTGAGGTTCTTCAGAACGCGGATTATCACTAGTAACAACGGCTACATCAGCTAAGTTACTGACCGTCAGTCCCATCTTGGATCGTTTACTCCTATCCCGATCCCCACCACAACCAAAAACGCACCATACCTTACCCCCTGTATGAGACCGAAGAGTCTGTAAAATAGTGGTTAAGGCATCAGGTGTGTGTGCGTAATCAACTAAAACGGTCGGTTCCGACTCTTCAGTTGGAATCATTTCTAAACGACCCGGCACTGGCGATAGCCGCGCGACACACGATAGCACTTTGTCAAGTTCGACTCCCAACGAACAAATAGCACCAATGGCTGCGAGTACATTGCTCAGATTGAATTTACCCATCAAAGGGATAGACAAAGCTCCCTTACCCCAAGGGGTATTGATTTCAGCATCGATTTTGTTGGCTAGTAATGCCACCTGATAAGCATAGATATCTGCTCGGTCATGCTGAATGCTGTAACTTAAGGCGCTCTCTCCAAACATCTGCAAAAATTGCCGACCGACTTCGTCATCCGCATTAATAATTTTATGCTGAACACAGTCCATTTCAAACAAGCGACGTTTTGCCGCAGTGTATTGAACAAGGTTGTGATGATAATCAAGATGTTCATGACTGAGATTAGTGAACACACCAACATCGATGGTAACACCTTCTACTCTATGTTGATCCAAACCATGGGAGGAAACTTCCATCGCAACGGCGTCTGCCCCCTGACTGACAAGTTCACTAAAAACCTTTTGCAAAGCTACTGCATCTGGCGTGGTAAAACCACTGCTAGATAAAACTTGAGGTTTTGTGTCAATAAAACCGTTGCCTAACGTACCTATTACAGCACTCTTATACTCCAACATATGAAGCATTGCAGCAATAAACTGGCTGGTGCTAGTTTTACCATTGGTTCCGGTAATACCAATGACGGAGAGTTCGTTCGACGGATTACCATAAAACCTACCACTCAACTCACTCAATTTACGCTGCAGCTGGACAATTGGTATGACCGGAATACCTTGAATAACGTTAAAATCCTGCCATGAACCTGATTTATCGACTAACACAGC
>JANQMK010000001.1 GCA_028280085.1 Pseudomonadales bacterium | reverse complement strand
CCACGGTAGCGACAGCGCACCGGTGAGAACTCCCGCACGCGGTAGTCTGCAAAGTCCGCAAGACTCAGAATGCCGCCGTTTGCATCGCTCGCTGCGACGATCGCTCTTGCAATGGGGCCCTTGTAGAAAGCATCAGGGCCATCGTCAGAGATCGCGTTCAGTGTTGCAGCCAGATCCTTCTGGACCAGTCTCTGGCCCGCCTGATAAAATAATACCTTTAGGGTTAAAGGCTTGAAGTTGTTGCTCGTCAATGTCAAAAGCCCGAATTTCACAATACACGCCAATTTCCCTTACCCGACGCGCAATCAGTTGCGTGTACTGCGAACCAAAATCAAGAATAAGAATGCGCTGTCCATGAATATCTTTTGTCATTCAGTGCTACCTACAATTATTAAGCTCTCTATTATTAAGCCCTATAAAATACTAAGCCCTATAAAACAGTATCGGGGCATATTAGCCCCGATACTGTCTCAACACATATTGTTATCATTCATAAAGCTGGCAGTCAAACCGTTAAGTACCTAAACCAACAAGCGAAGCTAACGCACCGGATAGTTGGGCGCCTCTTTAGTGATACTGACATCGTGAACATGACTTTCACTCATGCCGGCAGAGGTAACGGAAACAAATTTTGGTTTAGTCCGCATAGTATGAATATCAATACTACCCGTATATCCCATTGCCGAGCGAACACCGCCCATCAATTGGTGTATAATGGTGGACACGGGGCCTTTATAGGGCACACGTCCTTCGATACCCTCCGGCACCAGCTTTTCAACCCCATCGCTCGCCGTTTGGAAGTATCTGTCGCTCGAACCATCACGCTTTGACATGGCACCTAACGAACCCATACCGCGATATGCTTTGTATGTGCGGCCTTGGTAGAGCTCTACTTCACCGGGCGCCTCTTCAGTGCCAGCAAACATACTACCTAACATGACTGAATGCGCTCCCGCTGCAATGGCTTTGGCGATATCGCCAGAAAAACGAATACCTCCATCAGCAATAACTGGTATGCCACTGCCATCCAGCGCCGCCACCACATTGGCGACCGCTGACACTTGCGGCACACCAATACCCGTTACAATTCGCGTGGTACAAATTGACCCAGGTCCAATACCAACTTTAATACTGTCAACGCCAGCATCTCGTAATGCGAGTGCCGCATCGGCCGTGGCAATATTTCCACCAATGACTTGCACACTCGGATAATGTTTCTTTACCCAGGCGACGCGTTCCAACACATTCTTAGAATGGCCATGAGCTGTGTCAACAACAAATACATCAACCCCTGCCTCAACCAAAGCTGCAACACGTTCATCAGTATCAGGAGTTGTACCAATCGAAGCCCCGACCCGTAACCGCCCCAACTCGTCCTTACAGGCATTGGGGAAAATCTGCGCCTTGGTAATATCTTTAACGGTAATCATGCCTACCAAATCAAAATCATCGTTAACTACCAGCACTTTTTCAATACGGTGCTTATGCAAGGCCGCCTTGACATCATCAGAATTGGTGCCTTCTTTAACGGTAACCAGTTTTTCTTTGGGTGTCATAATCGTAGCCACAGATGCATCTAGATTCGGCTCAAAACGGACATCCCGACTCGTCACAATACCAACCAAATCACCATTATCGAGTACAGGCACCCCAGAAATTTTATTTTCGGCGGTTAAACTCATTAATTCTCTAACAGAAGCCGAAGCATTTATAGTAATAGGGTCTTTGACCACGCCACTTTCAAACTTTTTAACGCGAAGCACTTCTCGCGCCTGCGCTTCAATAGACATACTTTTATGTACAATGCCAATTCCACCTTCTTGCGCAATCGCAATAGCTAATCCCGACTCGGTAACGGTGTCCATTGCGGCAGAAACAAGAGGAATGTTAAGGTTAATCTCACGAGTCAGCTTCGTGACCAAGGAAACATCTTTTGCGGTAACATCGGAATAATCGGGCAACAACAATACATCATCAAATGTGAGTGCTTGTTCGGCAATACGCAGCATCTCTTTTAAACCTTTCACTTTGATCAATTTAACCGGTTATTATAAACCTTCATCAGCTATTTATAAACCTCGGTCTTTAGTCAGGATAAACTTAGCAACACTGTATTCAAACAATCAAGGTTAATTTATGTTCAATACAGCATAGACAGGCTAAACGCCACTAAATTATGCTAACATCAAGCGCACTTTGCGGATGTGTGCAAATTAAAGTGTCCAAAAAACACCTGGCAAATGATGAAACCCAAGACAAGCTCACGCGATATCCTCACCGTCAGCCAACTAAACCGGCAAGCGAAACAATTGCTAGAAACGCATTTTAATATGCTCTGGGTGGAAGGCGAGATTTCTAATTTTGTTACGCCGTCTTCAGGGCACTGGTATCTGACACTAAAGGACCGCAACGCCCAAATACGCTGCGCAATGTTTCGCAATCGTAACCAACGCCTACGTTTTCGTCCTGAAAACGGCATGCAGGTTGTTGTACGCGGTACCGTAAGCCTCTACGAGGGGCGAGGTGACTACCAAATCATTGTTGAGCACATGGAGGAAATCGGCGACGGCGCTTTACAACGTCTTTTCGAAGAGCTGAAGTTAAAATTGAAAAAGGAAGGGCTGTTTGACGACAAGTATAAACAAGACATACCTCAGCTGCCACATCACATCGGTGTCATAACGTCTCCAACGGGCGCGGCAATTAAAGATATTCTTAGTGTCTTGCGGCGTCGATTTCCCGCTATACCAGTCACCATTATTCCGGTCGCCGTGCAAGGTGACGAAGCCGCCCCTCAAATTGTCAACGCTATCGAGCTGGCTAATCGAGAAAGCTTATTTGACGTGCTTATTGTCGGGCGCGGTGGTGGCTCTCTCGAAGATTTGTGGCCATTTAACGAAGAGCAAGTTGCCCGCGCAATATTTGATAGTAAACTGCCTATCGTGAGTGCCGTTGGCCATGAGATAGACTTCACTATCGCTGATTTAGTTGCCGATCTGCGCGCGCCAACGCCGTCGGCCGCGGCGGAATTGCTCAGCCCAGACAAAAAAGAGTGGTACAACATATTCGCTAGTTTTGAGCACCACCTGCTGAAAGAAATCAAGAAAAAAATCGTCAGCCTAAACCAACAACTCGATTGGCTTAGCAAGCGCTTACGACATCCCGGTAGTCGGTTGCAAGAACAAGCACAACGTTTGGATGATTTCGAATTGCGTTTACACAATGCTATGCTTCAGAAACTTGAAATTAATTATGCCCATCTAAATAAAATTTATGCGCAACTCAAGCAACACAATCCGTCACAACGTATCGTACAGCTCAGTTTGTGTTTAGAACACAACCGGCAACAGCTTATTGCCGCAGCAAATAAAACAACCGAATCCCGCAAACTGAAGCTATTAGCCGTGCAAGAATTGCTAAACACCGTTAGCCCGTTGGCAACACTACAGCGCGGCTACACAATCATCACGAACAAAAAATCTAACCACGTTGTATCAACGGTTGCTGAAGTCAAATCGGGTGATACGATCAAAGCACGACTGAGTGATGGTAGTTTTGAGGCGGAAGTTATTAAAGTTTGAAGCCGCCAGCAACTTGCTGACGGCTTCATGCTCTAGCCTACCAGATCCAACACTTTTACATAGCAACAAAATTATAATAACAATACAGAAATCTATGTCGTAATAATAAGATCGGTTTTAGTCAATACCCACCGTTGATTCAAGTGTCTCTTGAATCGTTGTGAGAATAGAAACCTCTTCGTCTGTTTTGTAATGGCTACCGACAGATGTAACGTCATTACCTAATTCGGATAATGGGCGAGGCTCAATATCGGCATAGTCAGGTGTGTCTATAATCGATGACGATAATGATGTGCTACCATCGTTCGTTACATCAAAATAGTTACCATGGCTGTAGACCTCACCGGGATAGTTCGTGCCGAGCGATGTGCCGTATACCAGCCCGTACGCTTGTTTATCGTCACTCGTAAATACGTTGTTTATAGCATTGACATCGGTTGGGTAGACGCCATTTCTATCCCGCAAGCGAATACCATAACCACCGCCCGAAAATTGTCCCCAATCAAATATGATATTGTTAATGATATCAAGATTGTAAACTCGACCACGCACCTGTGGATTGCGCTCGTGGTTATGGGCAAATACATTATTATAAAGCGTGATATTGTAACGAGGTTGGTCGCCACCTGAGTGGCTCATAGTCATTGGGTGCAAGTTATTATGGAAGAAACTATTTTGGACAGTAACATTATAAACTTTTCCCCACATGTCACCAGCTGCGTCCGGACTATCTACACAGGTAATATGATCCAGCACAATATCATGTACACCCGAAGACTGATCTTCGCCATCAAGTGTAAACACGCCATGATTTTGGCCATGGGCTTCAGTCGAACGAGACCAAGAGCCTTGAAATCGGAGGTGTTTTAAAATGACGTTATGAGCATGATGGTCGCGGTGAGTATTAATACGTACCATACCCTTATCTACCTGACTTTTCTTTATAGTAATGCCGGGCGAAGCAGCAGTCGAACCATCAATGGTCAAATGAGGTGTGTTAATCGACAAGTCCGATGCCAATACGATATCGCCCGCCACAGCAAAAACGATCGTCCTAGGGACAAAATCACCACCGCTAAGATTGCGGTTAGAAACACAGTCTCTTAACGTACCGCTAACTGAAGAATCAGTTAGGGTTGTTACAATACATTCCTCACCACCTGCACCACCGGTAACATTGGCGCCGTAACCAACAATAGACGATGATGGCGGCTCAACCCCTGTGGCTACTACCGTTACCGTATCGGGTAAA
>JANQMK010000481.1 GCA_028280085.1 Pseudomonadales bacterium | reverse complement strand
CCTTCTGCCATCTCCTAAATCTGTACCAGCCGCCAGGATCTTTACATTTTGTAATAACGGCACCGTAGCTGCTTCGTGCCCAGAACCTTCGGCATAAGTAATAAGCAAATCGACATAGTCGCCTGGACGTAAAAAGCCTGACACCGTATCTAATGAATCTACATTGATAGACAACGCTCGCGTGCCCGGCTCTAGTATCGAAGCAAAGGTATCCTTTTTTGTTTTAACCACGTAACCAGGTAAAACGGTTCGGCCTTTGGCGACCGGGAAGCGCAGCTCTCTATTATTAATCAAGGCAAAACGATCGGGAGTCACTGAATCTAAATGAGCGAACTCTTTGGGAATCTTACGTACTACTACATTTTTATTGGAAATAATATCGCCAACACTCATATCATCCTTGGCGACTACAACGGCTATCAGTTCACGCCCCTCATCAAACTGCGCTTTATAGACGTCAACTGTTTTATCTATATACTGACGTGTCAAATACCAACCAGCCCCACCTGAAAGGAGTGCGCCGAGAATCAATATAATAACCAGACGATTGGATGTCATTTGTCTCTACCCAAAAAAACTATAATTCAGAGTATAGCAAAAGCACCAAATAAGCTTATTAATATCAATCAGAAAGTGTTATTCAGTTGTCGTTAAAGGAAGATACATGGCATGACGGTAGGTATGTTCCCGTTCAGATAATGACTCAGTCACACTAGGGACATCTAACACCGTTGAGTTTGGCCCCTGGCCTATGGTCACTTCACCACCACGCACCAGCACCAGGTATAACGACAAAGACACAGCAATCATTACTATTAAATACTCGGCCATTACCTGGCCACAATAGCGCCGTTTACTGAAAGAGAAGCGCTTAATATTACGTAAACCTAAACCATTTCTCTGTTTCATATACAATAACACCAGGATTTTATTTACACAGCTTCAGCGTGCTAAGCCAAACAGAAGATATATTTAACCTGCATAAAAATAATCTAATAAATTCCTTTTCGTTATTTAAGCCAGTGAACTAACACTGACGTCTTACCCCCTAAGTTACCAGGTTTCACAGTCACTTGCACCAATTCGCCCGGCTTCTCAAATGTCATCTGCGTACTTTTTATATTCGACGATGGTACGTTGGCGTGTTCCGGTATCCAACCTGCTCGCGACAATTTCTTTCGTATAAATTTAACATTGGCCCGTACAGAATTGTTGTTCTCATACACCAACGTTTGCACTCTTTGACCAGCATCAATTGATTCTACTTTGGAGACAACTTTACTTCCTATCAGCATCGGAAAACGAGTAAACATATCTGGCTGACTATCTCCTGGTGCCGGCGCAGATACAGTTACCTTTCCTTCAAATGTCGCTTGCCTTTCCCCTAACATTGTCTTTTTATTTGCAGGCTCGATACTAATTGACAGATACTCGCCAGTCTTCAATTTGCAACCAATAACCCGCCCGCGCGCAGAACCGTCATTGGAAACATGTGTTGCCCCCTGTTGACGACAGTAGCGCTTGTAGAAATCAATCAAGCTACGTTCTTTACCAAGGTAAGCAAATGCACGAACGCTCATCGGCAAACCATTCATCGCCATACGTTGGGCAACCCATTGGCCTTTAGCCCCCTCAGGCAATGGCACTATAGGCAAATCAACGTTAAGCGGATCTGCGCAGCAAACAACGGTACTTACGCTTAATACCATGCCAATGATATTCGCAATACTAGGAGTTGATAGCCGCATGCCTTACTCTGAAGTCACTTTAAGGTCCGACTCTCCCCTCTGGCAGAACCGATGATTGCTCATTCGTTACAATGCCATGTTGGTTTCTGTAAGCTATCCTCAATTCATCAACCGGAGTGGTATTTATAAGAGCGCCAAAAAACATATTAAAATTTCTATAAACGGTTGTCCAACGCTCAATATTCCTGATATGTGCCCCCCCCCGCGAGTTAGAACCCGTAATATAGCGGAAGACTTCTTCGTTCGGAGCCATCCAGGTATTCGCCACAATAGCTCCCGTCGCTTCATAAGTGAGATTCTGCAACTGAAAACCTTGGCTAACAGTAAAAAATCTATTGGGATCGCTCATGCGATTAAAGGTAGTACCACTATTCAACGGCACCTCAATTTTAACGTCTACCAAGGAATTATTACCAAAGCGCCCACCTGTGTTAAAATTAGTATCATACGTAACATCTGTCGAAGCATTGATACCGTTAAAGTTACGTCGTTGAGTTCTAATGGCCTCACCATTGTCTACGATAAAACTATCGCCCAAGCCCTGATCTTTATGCAAAACATTTTTGCTATCGCCGCGCTTTACCGCAAGCCCATTGTAGGGGTGTTTAAAAAATTTACTTTGTACTTCGCCATTAATATTTCGAATATTGCGCGAGGCTTCTTCCCAGACAGTAAACCTAACAGCTTCGTAAGCATTCTTTTGTATTTCTAGGTAACTGGTTAACATTGAAAAAATAACGATAAAGGGCACAAACATCAGCATCGAAACAAGAAATTCCGCCATCGCCTGCCCACCAGCGCTTCTCGCAATACGTGCCGTCCCGACGTTTTTTCGAGCGATAAGACTATTGTATGAAATCACTTTAGCTGACATTTTCTCTTTATCCATTATCCATATAACCATTATCGGCCAGCAAGTAAGCGGCTTAATAACTCAAGCGCGACTGCCAAAATGGGTTAAACAGGTTCGCATACTCAGTTTCGCCATAGGGACTTTGTAAGGCATTAAAGCCCACGGAAGGTCGTTGGTAAAACACAGTTGCCGATGCAAACGCGGAAATCTCAATCGGATTATCATTAACGCCTTCAGCACCAATCAAACTACCACCTCCTAGGCCACGACCTTTAATAACACCAGGATAGCCCCAGCGTTTGTCATCCATATTCAATACCACGAATGCGGATATGGGCAATGGCTCTATCGTGGCGCCGTCGGCATCTCTCAATCGCACATAACCGGGTATACCGGTATAGGGTAATGCCGTTAATGCATCGAACTCTGATGCCGTCGCTGAGCCGGTATCAACCACAACATCATCTTCAAAAACCTGATCATTCGCTTGCCAATCCAACCCCTGCGCAGTAACCACTTGTGTGGTAACCCCTTCTTTCCGCACAACGTGAGGTACCAGCACACCATTTTCCAGCCGCTCCACATTTCGAGGCCCCCAGCCACGAGCTGAATACCAGACATTTGAACCCTGACGTAGATTAGTTACCGAATCATCAACAAACTTACGCATCCGTTCCGAATCATCGACAGCGTTAGTTTGTTCCATAAAGTCTTGAATAGTGCTCGATTGATTTTCGGCATCAAGCAAGGCGTTGTACAGCCCAAATTCACCGAGGGTGAAAGCAAGATCCAACGCAATTTGGAAATCATTCTCATTGTTAACACGAATTTCATCATCATAACTTCGTACAATATCTTCCATCAGTGTCTGGGCACTAGCCCCAGCCTGATCATAGTTTGCAACCTGAGCAGCAAAATAAGTCTGATTCATATTGTTAACATTATTGATGTAGGCTGCTGCCATATCTACCGCATTTGGAATGCTCAGGTTGTTTGCCCACTGCGGTGCGGTAGACCAGCCAGAAAAGATTGGCCCCATTAAAAATACAATTGGTAACGCAGGAGCACCGAACACACCGGGATTATTATTTGACACATTACCAAAATAACGCATAAAAGAAATGTAACTAACCACATGCCCCACGGCCACATGGTTAGCAACCATGATGCGGTTAGTGTAAGCAATGAAATTCATGCGACGAGCTGTCAAAGCAGCAGAACTATAAGCCGCCGCATCGGCCGCATTATATAACTTTATTTTCTCATTCGATAAACGGCCGGTGTTATAAATCATAACGAATAAAACACTGAGTACCAGTACAAAGCCAAGCGAACCCGCCAAAATCTGACCGTTTGATGCCTTAGGCGGGCGTGAGCAACATGCCGTTGTTAGTGCTCGGGAACCCCTATCAATGTTTCTTTTCATCAACACCCTGAATCAACCTCTTATTAATACAGTGCGTACTACCCTAGTTTAAAACAGTGACAGATAAAAAAAGGAGGCACAGCCTCCTTTTTTAAACCCTCGTTAAAAAAATTACTGGTTGTAGGAAGACAAGCTATTTGACAAGCTTGCCGCATTAGCCGCAGCTTTAGTATCCGCATCAGTACCTGCTGTTTGTGCAGCAGTGATAGCAGCAGTGCTAGCTTCGTTACCAGTCAACGCTACGGCCATGTTACCAAAGCCACCTTTCAACACGTCACCTAACAAGCCCGAAACTACGATACCCGCGACCGCAATCATACCAACGATGACCAAGTATTCAGACATACCCTGACCACGTAGACGACGAAATAATGATTTTTTGTGTTGTAATTTCATGGGAGACATTCCTCTACTGTTTTAAAGTTATCTTTTATTGTTTTGTTTGTTTACTCTTAGATTACTTGCTATTGGATTACTAATTATTGATCTTAACTTACCACTACCGACTTGATGTACTACCTAGTTTAGCTATTAGATTCTTTACATATTATTTATTTCAACTGAACAAATAGCACTCTTAATGGCATTCTTAACGATATACTGATAGTTTGTGGTGCCTATTCTTCTTATTATAATAAGTAACCAAGTCATAAATTTAACAGTTTTATGTCAGTAAGCCAAGCATCTACATATACTGCGCCACTACTCTGAGCAGCTAGCTAAACACACAGCGATCGTTCTTATTGCCCAATTATTGTTACAACCCAAGAATTAAGACTATATGTTTATTTTGTAAGACTCATCCTACGGCACTGACTACTTTGGCGCAATTGGGAATAACGTAAATTGCCAAGTTAGTAACCTTTTACAGACAAACTATGTCACACATCATTCATCAACCCGTTTTATCAGTTAAGGCAACAATGCGATAGCTAATTCACAAATGCCATCTGTTGAGGCTAGGTAGTTAAGCATTGTTTGATTATATTTTTATTTAATTCAATAACTTAATAGTCTCTGACAACATTGCAAACACAAATTTTATGCCTACTGACAAGTTTAAACTTATAGCTTCCCCTAGCTGGCGTTGCAGCGCATTTTTTGTAACATAATTTGACTAGATATGTACAAAAAAGACAAAAAACATAGGTTATAATAACAAATCCTATACTTCCTAATGCCAGCCCCTTCTCAGCTCAAGATCGAATTAAAGCGACTTTTCAGCTAATATTCAGTTAATATACTTACCGCTTATAAAAATATTATTTTTATTCTATATAACAATAGATTCAGTCTGAAAGCCTACTCTCAAGCGAAGGGATTTTAGTTGATAATACAGACTAGCCGGTGGTTTTTGCTCTACAAATTAATTGATAGGCGGTTGGCTAGTACCTGAAATCACAGCCTGCATTTTGGAATAACAAATTCAATCGTGATAAAGCACATCAAACATCTTTTTCGCCAGCGTACGCCAAACAGTTCAAGCGATGGTGACGCAAATAGCCCTATAGATGGCAGCGGTACAGTTATTGACACGCGTTTGGGTAAATTTCGTTTGGAGAGCTTCTCTATGGGAGGCGTCTGTGAAGTACTTAAAGGCGTACCTCTAGAAGCCCAAGGCTGCACTTTAGCGGTAAAAATGATCAGAGAAAAATGGCATGAAAATCCGGCGGTGCGCAAACAGTTCTCACAAGAATCCCAAATAGTCAAAGAGCTGAAACACCCCATGCTGCCTAGTTACGTGTCCCGTGGCATCGCTGCTGGCAAACCCTATTACGCTTACAAACTCATCGATGGCATTCCTCTCATTCGCATATGGCAAGATAATAAACTGTTGCATCCCACCATGATGAAACAATTAGCTCCCAATATGGTGGCACAGTTATTAGAGCAACTGGTCTATCTGCACAGTCCGCCGAGAACGATCATTCACGGCGATATCAGTTCCGAGAATATTATTATTGACAAGCATCGGCAACTTCATTTAGTGGACTTTGGTTGCGCACACTTCCAAACCATTGCCGATAAAAGCAGCTTCCAATGGCTCGCTAAACCCTCATTTATCTCTCCTGAGCAGGCCCGAGGCCAAAGCTGGGACCACCGTAGTGACCTCTACCAGGCAGGCATATTGTTCTATGAACTCGTTACCGGCAAACGCTGGAACCGGGGCGAAAGCAAACGAGAGAAAGTGCTGCACGCAGCCTCAACAGCAGCAATTCCGAACGGCTTTCTCACTGAACATACAGACAGTCATACCTCTAAACTGATTGCACATATGTTGGACCCCAATCCTGCAACACGATTGGCCTCTGCAGCAAAGGGCCTAAAACTAATTGAAGCTTTACAAAAACTGCAACAAGCTAGCAAACACAAAGGCTAATATGCCCGTTAATTTACTCGAACTAACCCAGCCCATGTCTCATTCTGGTTAATGTTTCCAATAATGATGAGATCGGTTATATGCATTTAGGTTACTTTTCGATTATCATTCGCCCTCATTAACCTTAGCCTTTCATTTAGCCGAGTTATCAGTGCTCATAACCATTATTTTCAGGAAAAACACATGGCAAAGAAGAACGCATTTTACGCCCAATCAGGTGGAGTAACCTCAGTCATTAACGCCTCGGCATGCGGTGTCATAGAGACAGCTCGAGCCCACAAAGATAAAATCGGTAAAGTCTTAGCCGGCCACAA
>JANQMK010000324.1 GCA_028280085.1 Pseudomonadales bacterium | reverse complement strand
GAATCTCAGTGTCTTGGCCGCGTATCAGTGGCATTGATGAGTCTACTCACAATCAAGCGTCGGCACCAATGGAAAGTGCCAATGTTATTGTTGGTTTTGCGATTCCTTAGCTCAACCAAAAATAAAGACACCTTAGATTAAATTAGATGAGTCTCTCAAATAGGATGCCTAAAAATGTTTAGTAGCAGCAAAGATCACTGCCAAAGTAAAATCCACCGCACTAGTGTGCGCCCAGCTGACTTTACACTGTTAGAAATTCTCGTTGCTATGAGTATTAGTGCGGTACTAACTGCCGGTATCATCCAATTACTGGGCGGCAGTAAACGCACGGACTACCTTAATGATCAGCTCGCTACCATGCAAGAAAACGCGCGTATTGCTCTATCTATTCTCGCCAATGATATACGCTTAGCAGGAAATTTAGGCTGCGCAGATCCTAACAACGGCGGCTTAAGTGTGTCACAAACGGTACAAGGTGGTCAGATTATTCAAGAGTTAGCCGACTCCAATCGTTTACTGGTGGCAGGTAATCAAGCCAATGGCACCACCCCCTTGATTTATGGCAGAACTGTCGTTGCGCCGGTGGTCATCACAGGTGCCGATGATGAAACCCCAATTAATGACCGATTCGAAGCAACGCCACGAGCAAACGACCATCCAAATGTAGCAGAGAAATCTGATGTTCTTATTATTCAGCGCGCCGAACCAAACGGTGTTGAACTAGATAATATTGGCGCTTCCCGCAACGAATTTACCCTTAGGAATGCTTACCCTACCCTAGAAGCGGGCAACCTGGCTATTATTACGGATTGTAAGCACCTCGATATGTTTTACGTTTCACGCGTTGGCAAAGACAACAAGTACATATTGGATAGCCCGCATAATTCACCCAATACCCTCTACACAGAATTTAATGTACTACCCACAAATGTGGGTTTGTCCGAACTCCAGCTCAAGGCGCATCGTTTCCGCGGCGACGTTTATTTTATCGCTAATGAAAATAATAGCGGCATTCCAACTCTTTACCGTACCGATCTTTACGACACCGCCAGCACAAATCAAGAAATCGTTAGAGGCATAGAAAGTCTACAGGTGTTATATGGTGTAGAAGCCGACCCCGAAGATGGCAGTGCCGATGTGAGTTATGTAACGGCAGATGTATTGAACGACATGCCCAACCCAAGAGTGCTTTCCGTCCGTATTGCTTTATTAGTTCGCAGTTACCAGCCAGTGCTATCTAAAGCTGCGGGAAAACAGTTTAATTTACTCGGCAAAAATTGGGAATCGCCAGAAGACAAATATATGCGTAGTGTATTCACTAGCACGGTAAAAGTTCGCAATAGCCGTCCGGACGTTTAACACACTGTCTAAATGTATACATCTATAGAACATTTAAAATTTAGGGAATTAGCAACTGTGAACATACCTTCTCAGAAAGCATTAGCTAAACAAACAGGTGCTGCTTTACTCGTGTGTTTTATCATGCTACTCGTATTTAGCCTCACTCTTATATCTGGCACCAATACATCAATCCTAGAACAAAAGATGGCAAGCTATGCCCATGAGCAAGTTAAAACATTGCACAGTGCCGACAGTGCTATTAATGTCGCCATGAATGATCGCCCCCTCATGCATATCGCAAAAGAAAATCAAGGCAAAACAACACTGCAACCGGTTAATAGCAAAAAGCTTGCGTCGCTGGCGCCTGTTGATCAGGGTATTGAGCCCACCGCAGAAATTGCTTACCTATTAGAAAGCCCAGTGCCAAATGCAAGTGGCAGTACTGATGCCATATTGACGAACCGACACTTTGTCGCGGATGCAGTAGCACGCATAGAGGGTGGCGCAAGAACTAGGTTACGTGCAGGATTCTCTCATTTTGCTCCCCAGGGAACCCGCAAGCGGCTTAACCTCGAAACACCGACAAACCCATAATAATCTATTTAATCATGGTTATTCGACTGATGACTACTATACATAATTTCTTCTTCACTCTAAGTAACGTTTTTAAATTACTGCATAAGCTTATCATCTGCATCGGCACCATGATCTTTGTTCCACCACTTTTATTGCTAATCGCCCATCAATCCCACGCCGATGATATCGATATCTTTTTCCGGACGGAGACGCAAACCCCCAATGTCTTGTTTGTACTTGATACCTCAGGTTCTATGAAAAAAAATTCCATTGAAATTAATGGAGAAGAAAAAACCAGAATGGAGGTATTAAAGTCGGCCTTTGCTGAAATTATGCAACGCACCGTACAGAATACCGTTAACGTCGGTATCATGCGATTTGATGACAACAAAGAACGCCTCGGTGTTATGGTGCACCCGATAAGAAACATATCTGAATTTGTGCCTGCTAATGACCCTTCTCAACCACCATTAACTGTACGTCAACAGCTCGTCAACACAGTGAATGGATTTGAAGGCGAAGGCTTTACCCCCATTACACGTGCATTATTAGAGGCAGGTAAATATTATTTTGGCCTACCGCCATCTAGCCCAGCGTTGTGCACAGAAGCAGAAATTGATCTCGGTATCTGCCAACATAAAAACAGTACCACTAGCTATCTTCCACCCCAAAATCAGTGTCCGAAAAATTTTATTATTTTGCTGTCAGACGGTGCTGCCACCTATGTCAACAGTACAGAAAATGAGAAACGCCCGTCATCTACTTTCAGAACGGAAGTCATTAAAGACATTAAGGCATTTACTAATATACAAGGACAAGAATGCGAGCATTCAAGAATAAAAGAGACTAATCCACAGAAAAGAAATAACTGGAATGGCGATGAAGATTGCGGTCCAGATCTAATTGATTTCTTAAAAAAGAGCGAAGCAGACATTACGACTTACACCATCGCCTTCGATTTATCGAGCGACTCTGCTGCTGTCGACTTTTTAAATAAACTGGCCATAGCCGGTGGCTCAGGTAACACCCACAAAGCGGACAATGTGGAAGAGTTAATCGATGTAATTAATAAAGTATTTGCGGATATCAGTACTAAAACCGGCATACAAAACGCGTTTGTCGCACCTGCAACTATGGTCAGCCAAACGGACAACCTATCCCATGACAACACCGTCATCCTACCCGTCTTACAACCAGAGCCATTTTACACCTGGCAAGGCAACTTAAAGAAGTTTAAAGTCGTTACCGCAGCAGGCGCCACTAATACTGGCGCTATTATCGATCAAAACGATAATAGCGTTTTTTTGCAAGTCGGTAGTAACAGAGTATTTAACGAGGACGCTGTTGACCTCTGGCAAACGACGAACACCAATCAAGCAACGCCTTTTGTTTCGCGCGGTGGCGTAGAATCCCATATCCAGGCTTCTGCCAGGCCGCTCTATTGGAATCCAGCAAATAAGAAGAATAGCCGACTTGCTAAAATAGAAGTGAGTGCTGGAACAGATCCACTACAGGACTACCTTATCAGCAAAGGCATTAATGATAAGCTAGACGACATTAATGTAAATATCAATGAAGCTATTGATTGGCTACATGGTAAAAAAACTTATGATTCAAATAACCAGACCATGCTAATTGCTGAACGTCATAAAATGGCAGATGTGCTACACAGCCCGCCTGTCACTGTCGAATTAAAAAATGAGATCTATATTATCGCTGGTTCAAATAATGGTTTACTACAAATATTTGATAACAACGGCAATGAGAAGTTTGCCTTTATGCCCAGCATCATGTTCGATGATATTGACAAATTAATTAAAAACAATATTTCAGCTAGCCATCACTATGGGGTTGATGGTCATATTACACCGGTACTGTCTCAAGACGAAAAGACACTCTATGTCTATTTTGGACTACGCCGTGGTGGCCGTTACTATTACGGACTTAAATTTACCGATTTAGATAACCCATCGTCATCGAATGTCACCCTTGAGTGGGTAATCAGCCCAGACTCTCCTGGCTTCGACCGCCTTGGTCAAACCTGGTCTAAGCCCGTGGCAACTCATATTTGGGGCAAAGATGTGCTTATTTTTACCGGCGGTTATGATCCTATTAATGATAGCATCACTACTCGCAAATTAGTTGGCGATACGCCTGATCTGGGCAATATCATTTACATTGTTAATCAAGAAAATGGCGAGATAATTTGGACGACTGACGAAATAAAAAATACGCACTGGATATCAGACTTCGAAAAGAGGCTGCTCTACAGCTTCGCAAGTAGTCCGGCCGTTATCGATATTGACGGTAACGGCAAAGCTAATCAGTTTTATGCTGCTGATACCGGCGGTCAGTTATGGCGTTTTGACATCCATGGAGAGAACTCTATTAGTGGCGGCATTATTGCAGACCTAGGAAAAGACAAAGAAGAAGAACCCAACTACCGCCGTTTTTACAATACTCCAGATCTTTCTATTATTTCCAATGGTTCAACTCGACACCTTGCTATTGGTATTGGCTCAGGGTGGCGGGAAAGTCCATTTGATACGTCTATTCAAGATTACTTTTTTCTTATTAGGCAACCATTACAAAGCCTGACGGAATACGACACCACTCTTATTAAATCGGATGAAGGCACTAAAACTTTATTGAGCGTACCTAAATATAACAGTTTATCGACTCAAGCCTTTGAGGAGGCCATCGCTGAATTGCAGAAAAAGATACAATATGGCTGGAAATATGAATTAAACAAGGGTGAAAAAGTATTTGGCGACAGCTTGGCATTTGATGGGCAAGTCATATTTAGCACCATAGAACCCTCAGGCACCGTTCAAGCCTGCGGTGCGCCCACTGCGCAAAGTGGCGTTCTGTTTAGGTTATATGCTTTCGATATACGCACCACTCGAACTTTCTATGATTGGGAGGGCGGCGGCGGCTCTGGCCAGACCGATGGCTCTTGCGACGGCGGCCGGTGTATAGAGCTTGATAAACCCATATCACCGACGCTCCATATTTCTGAGGCAGGTGTTAACCTGATAGGACCTCCTGGTCCGCCCAAGACCGTACCTGCAAACTCAAGGTCAACGTTTTGGTACGAAGTCATAGAACCGCCTGCTTCGCTGCCATAAAGGTCGCATTACTATAGGTATCCTAGGCACAGTGTGAATGCACTTGTGCCAGCGCCGTGATACTGACAGTGAGACCGTGAACGCAACACCGGACAACACAAAAAAACAAGTTTGGACTATTTTTGAGCTTCTTAGATAATAAAATGTATTAGCCTAGCCGGCTTAAACGCAATTATTCTAAAAATACTGCTATTATAAGATCAACTTAGTATTAATTTTTTTGCTAGCCGGTAAACTATTAGACAGTCAGCTTTTGGACGATCTTGGCTATATTGCATGTAGCTATATCATACATAACTAGCCGAGATAAAAGTGGTCGAGTCAGTTAAGTTTATAATCGCGTTAATAGTTTCAAGCGCTTCGTTCAGACATTTGCGTTTAGGGGTAATCATATGAAAAGGCATTTCAATATTCGCGGTATTACGCTGCTGGAGCTTATGGTTGTTGTCGCTATCATCGGTATCTTGGCAACTATTTCCTACCCATCATATCGCGATTATGTTGATAGAACTCACCGCACTGACGCTATGGGGGCGCTCATGTCTTTTGCTAACGCTATGGAACGGTTTTATACTGTTAATAACACCTACATAGGTGTCTGCAGCGGCGTTGCTGGCAATGCAGGCTCCCTTCCCTGTCAACCCGATTCCTCAGTGTTTGCCAGTGGCTCTCCCATTGATGCGTCAGTAGCCGATCAAAAATATTTGCTTTGGGTTAGCGCGGAAAGTACTACAGGTTATACCATTATTGCGGTGCCAAAAAGTCTTTGTGGCACAGGCTCACCTTGTGACGATGGCCTGATCGAAATTGACAATACCGGAGCAAAATACTGGGACGAGGATGAAGATGGCTCTAGGGATTCTAACGAAGATGACTGGAAACAGGGATAAACCACTAGTTCAATCTATAACAACTGAATTCCACACTGGTGTATTCTAACATTTAGCATCTAATATTGATGCTAGCAATAGGCTCTTGCCGATGAGCCAAAGGGCTCAGTATCGTAATGCTGTTATTATAAATCTTCACTTGTTTGTATAGCTAAAATAGCTTTCACTCTTGGCTTTTAGACTATATCTTATAGGACTCAGACCATTTTCTTAAGTCTTCTAGAATGTCGAGAGCGGAAGAACCAAAATCTGTCAGCTCGTAGGTCACCGCAACCGGTCTATCACTGATAACTTTACGCATGACCATACCACGAGACTCCAGCTCTTTTAGCCGCTGATCAATCATCTTCTTGCTCGCACCACCCAACATTCGTGTCAAATCATTAAAGCGAACAGGGCCATCTTTAAGGTGGTAGATGATTGAGGCCGTCCATTTTCCCCCAATTAGCCGCATACCTTTTTCGATAGAGCACGGCTCAATGCATACATTGTGAACTCTCTTCTTACCATAAGCGTCTGTTTCTACGCGACTTTTTGTGCGACTTTCTATGCGGCTTTTCAAGTTAGTTTCCTCTCCCTTATCAGGTTACTAAAAGTAAACTAGTTGATATTATTAATCAGGTTACCATAATACTCTTACCGATAACAAAAGACCTGAAAACTAAACACATAACAAGGATTAGGTATGGCTAACATTCTCATTATCAATGCACACCATAAATACCCGTTTGCGGAAGGACGATTGAACGACAGCCTAGTTCAACTGGCCAGAGAGCTATTAATAGCAAAAGGCTACTCAACTCGTACTATCAGTATCGATAACGGTTGGGATGTTGAAGCAGAGCTTGCCAACCACCAATGGGCGGATGTGATTTTATTGCAATCTCCCGTAAACTGGATGGGGGTACCTTGGACCTTCAAGCAATATATGGACGAAGTATACACTGCAGGCATGAATGGTGCGTTATGTAACGGCGATGGTCGTCATCAAGCTACGCCCAAAGGGAATTACGGTGCGGGTGGCACATTAACCGGAAAAAAATACATGCTATCGCTTACTTTCAATGCACCGGAAGAAGCTTTCAATAACCCCAGTGAATACCTTTTTCAAGGTAAAACCGTTGATGATCTATGGTTCCCCATGCACATGAATTTTAGATTTTTCGGCATGGAGCCACTAAAGACTTTTGCTTGCTTTGATGTGATGAAAAATGCTAATACAGATAACGATTTCAAACGTTTTGCTGCACACATTGAAAAACAATTTTAAAGGGGTAGAACTGTTTACTATGTATATGAATAAAATAAAAACCGAGGCGAAAGATTGACATTATGATTGATGCCACCAGGAAAATATTACTCCTGTTTGCCCACCCTGCACAGACAAGGTCTGAGGTTAATCTACCTTTATTTAAAGCGGCAAAGGATATGCCAAACATTACCCCGATTGATCTCTATGCAGAATATCCCCAACACCGCATCAATATCGATAGGGAGCAACAAAGGCTTCGTGATCATCAAGTCATTATCTTTCAATTTCCTCTCTATTGGTACTCAACGCCTTCTATTTTAAAGGAATGGCAAGATCTTGTGCTGGAATATGGTTTTGCCTATGGCGCAGAAGGTGATGCACTGAAAGGAAAGCACTTTCTCTGTGCATTGACAGCAGGTGGTGCCGAAAAGGCATACCGAGCTGACGGTTACAACCATTTCACCATTCGCGAATTGCTGCGACCGCTGGAACAAACAGCCAATCTGACGGGCATGCAATTTTTACCGCCATTTGCCCTATTTGGCTCACGGAGCGCTGCTGAAGAAAGTAGAATTCCCCAACACATAGAAGACTGGCAGCTCTTATTAGAGGCCCTGACACATAATCGCATCATATACGAAGACGTAAAAGGGCTGAATACAATCAATGATGGCCTGACCAGCTTGAAGGAGATCAAACGATGACGGTCTATTTCATACAGGCTTTTATTTATCTGTGCGCTGCTATCGTCGCCGTTCCACTGTCAAAGCGACTCGGGCTAGGGTCAGTGTTAGGCTATTTGATTGCGGGCGTCATTATCGGCCCAGTGACCGGACTTGTGGGACAGGAAACCGTTACCATACAGCATTTCGCTGAATTTGGTGTGGTGATGATGCTTTTTCTGGTTGGACTTGAGCTGGACCCTAAATCACTTTGGGAAATGCGCAACAAATTGTTTGGTCTGGGAGGACTACAGGTTGCACTTACCGCATCGGTAGTCATGGCTGTTGCATGGTGGTCAAATCAGACATGGACCATTGCTCTCGCCATCGGTTTGATACTGTCTTTATCATCTACTGCTATTGTCCTACAGACCTTCAGTGAAAAGGGACTGGTAAAAACTGAAGGTGGAAAAAATGCGTTTTCTGTTTTGCTATTTCAGGATATTGCCGTTATACCAATGCTGGCATTTATACCGATGCTGGCAATTCCGGAGCTAGTTGAGCAAATGCAATCTCTGGCCGGCAATGGCGACCACCATAATGAACCTAGCCTTGTTTCAAATTTGTCTCCTTGGGTCCATGGAGGTGTGGTGATTGGGTCTATTGCCGGTTTAATTATCGCAGGGCAATTTCTGAGCCGACCGCTATTTCGTTACATTGCAGATTCCGGTCTGCGTGAAATATTTACGGCGGCAGCTTTGATGCTAGTCGTGGGCATTGCAGCCCTTATGAGTCTTGTTGGACTATCACCGGCGTTGGGCACATTTTTGGCAGGTGTCGTGCTGGCAAATAGCGAATTCAGGCATGAATTAGAAAGTAACATTGAACCTTTCAAAGGACTGCTATTAGGCCTGTTTTTTATCACAGTCGGTGCAGGTATTAACTTTGATGTTTTGACGGGGAATTTTTTAATCGTCATTGGTCTTACTCTGGGACTGATGTTGGTTAAAGCATTGGTCTTATTGATCTTAGCATTCATGTTTGGCATAAAAGCCAGTGATCGTTGGCTGTTTGCATTGAGCTTATCGCAAGCCGGTGAATTTGGCTTTGTACTGCTGAGTTACACTTATCAACATGGTGTCTTACCAAAAGACATCATGGATCTCCTGGCCCTGGTTGTCGCCTTATCGATGTTCTTGACGCCTATACTCTTTATCGCATTCGACCGCCTTATATTGCCACGGTATGCTGCAAGTAAAGATGAGAAACAAGCCTCAGATGATATACCAGATCAAGGGCAAGTGATTATTGCTGGTATCGGTCGATTCGGGCAAATCATTAATCGCCTACTGGTAGCAAATAATATAAAGACAATTGTTCTCGACCATCAAGCTAAGCAGGTTGAATCCATGCGACGCATCAATATCAAAAGCTATTTTGGCGATGTCTGCCGCCCAGACTTGCTACACACCGCCGGTATAGAAGAAGCGGCCATGCTAGTGGTTGCAATTGACGACAGGGTAAGATCTGTAGAGCTAGTAGAGTATACAAAAAAGAATTTTCCACAAGTGGCGGTGCTAGCCAGAGCTTTTGATCGCGGTCACAACTATGAATTGCGACATGCTGGTGCAGATGTGATTATTAGCGAAACATACCACTCCGCATTAGAATTAGGTAAAGAGGCATTACGACATCTAGGCGTCCACCCTTTCAAAGCCCAACAATTAAAGCATGCTTTTGCTGAAACTGAAGATACAGCAAGTGACAAGCTGTATCATAGCTGGCTGCATGAAGAAGAAAAACATGCTTTCACACAGCACTATCGTGACTTGTTTATTAAATTAGAAACACTGCTGTTAAATGCGATGAGAAAGGACACGGCAAGCAAACATACAAAGGCTGAAAGAGAATGGACACCACCACCCAAAGATTATCTTAAGGATTTCGAATGATGGCGTCGTGGCAGCGCATGCAAAAATAATCAGGTAAAAGCCGATGTTAGCAGATATGGGAGAAAAAAATGACAGAAAAGCATACTGTTCACTGCGATTGTAATGCAATAGAAGTCAGCATGACAGGCAACCCTAAAGTACATGCTTACTGTCACTGCGAGGATTGCAGAGAGTTGCTTCAAGTACCTTATCATTCTGTGTTAGCTTGGGATGCAGACCGGGTTGAAGTCCATAGAGGGCTGGAAGACATTGTTGAGTTTCAACATCCCAGCAAGAAAATGAAGCGCATTTTCTGCAAGCATTGCGGCGATGTTTTATATAATACCAATGCGATGGGTTGGAAGCTCGTGTCTCAATTGATGTTTAGAAAGTGTAATGACGATAAATTACCTGAATCATACCAAGCTGATGCCCATTTTTTCTATAATCGACGCATCATTGATATAGATGACCAACTGCCAAAGCGCTAACGTTCCTGGGCCTCTAATAAGTAATTCATCTAATAGGTAAC